>CAIYYE010000402.1 GCA_903930395.1 uncultured beta proteobacterium | reverse complement strand
GGTCGGCCAGTTGGCGTATTCCTTGACGCCATTGCGGATTTCCTCGTCGGCCAGGACATTGACCGTGACGAAGTCGTCAACGCCGCAGACCTTGAGGATCTGCACGGCGGTCGCCGAAAAGCCGCACTGCGGGAAACGGGCGTCGCCCTTCATGTAGAGAACGACCGGGTTGCCGGTCACGGTGGCGTGGATGCGTTGCTGAACGTCGGACATGATTTCTCCTGATTTAAAGATGGGCGCCTGAAACACGGTCTATGCCGGCCAGGTCGGGGAAAGTGGATGCGGCTTTGAACCCGGCCGCGGTCAATAAGTTCCGGCTGGCTTCGCCCTGGTCGTAGCCATGCTCGAAAAGCAGCCAGCCACCGGGTTTGAGGTGCTTCGGGGCATCCGTAATGATACGGCGGATGCAGGCCAGGCCATCGGCGCCATCGGTCAGCGCCATTTTCGGCTCGAAGGGCAGGCCGTTGAGCGCCAGATGCGGATCGCCGTCGGCGACGTAGGGCGGATTCGAAACAACAAGATCGAAGCGTTCTCCGGCCAGCGGGGCGAACCAGTCGCCTTGCCGGAAATCGACTCGCGCACCGAGGCGTCCGGCATTGTTGCGCGCCACGGCCAGTGCATCGGCCGAGAGATCGAGTGCCGCCACCTGCGCCGCCGGGCACTCGAGCGCCAGCGAAATGGCGACGATGCCGGAGCCCGTGCCAAGATCGACCAGCCGCGGCGCCGTCAGGCCCGCCAGTTTGGCTAGGGCCAGATCAATCAACACTTCGGTTTCCGGGCGGGGAATGAGGACAGCCGGCGAGACCTGGAAAACCTGCCCGCGAAACTCGGCCTCACCGACCAGATAGGCAAAAGGCTCGCCTGCCACCCGGCGCGCCACCCATTCGGCAAATTGCGCATAGGCCGGGGCAATGACCGGCATTTCCGGACGCGCCAGCAGGTCGGCGTGGCTGCAACCGGTGGCGTACTGGAGCAACAGCCGGGCATCGAGCCGGTCGATCTGCCCTCTCGCCGCCGCCAGCGCCTCGCCCAGGGTCATTGCTGTTCGGCCAGTTCGGCCAGCAAATCGGCCTGATGTTCGGTCGCCAGGGCGCCGAGCAGTTCGTCCATGTCACCGTCCATGATCGCGGCAATCTTGTAGAGCGTCAGGTTGATGCGGTGATCGGTGATCCGCCCCTGCGGGAAGTTGTAGGTGCGGATGCGCTCGGAGCGATCGCCGGAGCCGATCAGGTTCTTGCGCGTGCTGGAAATGTGCGCCTGCTGGGCGCGCACCTGGACATCCTTGATGCGTGCCGCCAGCACCTTCATGGCGGAGGCCTTGTTGGCGTGCTGCGAGCGGCCGTCCTGGCATTCGGCAACGATGCCGGTCGGCAGGTGGGTGATACGCACCGCCGAGTCGGTCTTGTTGATGTGCTGGCCACCGGCCCCGGAGGCGCGGAAGGTGTCGATGCGCAGGTCGGCCGGGTTGAGGTTCACGTCCTCAACCTCGTCGACTTCCGGCATGATCGCCACGGTACAGGCCGAGGTGTGGATGCGACCCTGGGTTTCGGTTTCCGGCACGCGCTGGACGCGATGGCCGCCCGACTCGAACTTGAGGCGCGAATAGGCGCCGTTGCCGACGATGCGGCAGATGATTTCG
>CAIYYE010000401.1 GCA_903930395.1 uncultured beta proteobacterium | reverse complement strand
GGGCAGGGCCTCGGCAAATCGCTGGCGGGCGGCGAGCAGTTTGGGCCAGGGGCTGTCGAGCAGGTGGTTCGATAAGCCGTAGATGCCAGGGGCCAGCGTCCGTGGCTGACCGTCGCGATTGGAGCAATAAATCAGCGTGTCGTCGTCGGCCAGCAACAGGTTGAAGCCTGAATACTGCGCACCATCGATCCTGGCGGCGTAGTCCCTGGCCGATAAAGCGCCGGTCAGGAAACCGCGGGTCAGCGCCCCGCGCGATAGCGCCCCTTGGGCCATGCCCGGTTCGCGCACATTGGTGACGGCGGCGAAACGTCCGGATTCGCTGATGCCCAGCCATGTTCCTCCCGCCTGGAGATCAAGTCCGCCCATGACGCCCGGCGCATCCGGCCAGCGCGCCAGCGAGGCGGTCGGTCGGGCGTAAAACTCGTCACGATTGGCCGCGACGACCAGCGGGTACTCCGGATGAACCCGCCAGCCGACGACAATCAGGCACATGTCAGATCACGGATTGACGGCAACAGCCTGAACCGACGGGCCTTCCAGCGAACCGAGGCGGACGTTGCCGGCAAAGTTGCTCTGGACGACCGCCAGTGCCTCGTAACCGCCAGCGGGCGACGGTGCTGCGGTCATGACCATGCCGCAGGACTGGTCCGGATTGTCCGGCGAGTGCAGGACATCGCCAGCCTTCAATGCCTGGGCGCTGCTCAGGCGGAAAAGGTGGCGCTTGACCTTGCCGAGGTACTGGGTGCGCGCCACGATTTCCTGGCCGGGATAGCAGCCCTTGTGAAAGCTGACACCGCCGATTTTTTCGAAGTCGGCCATCTGCGGCACGAATTCTTCCTTGGTAGCCAGCGTCACGAGCGGGAAGGCCGACTGGATATCGAGCCAGCGCCAGGCGGGCAGGCCGGCCGGGCGGGCCTTGACGGAGAGCTTCTGCCACAGGGCGGCCATCGCCGATTCCGGCGCGACAATCATGAAACGGCTGGCATCAAGGCGGATGACTGCGCACCCATTGGTCTCGGCGGCGCTCATCGCGTCGGTCGGGCAGGGCAGCCCGGCGTCAGCCAGGGCCTCGGTGGCCTGCGGGCCGGAAAGGCCGAGCATGACGGTGCTGTCGGTCTGCGCCGCGAGTTTGACCTTGGCTCGCAAGACGAACATTTGCAGGCGTTTTTGCGTCGCTTCCTGAAGATCGGCAGCGAGCGCCAGGAGATAGCGTTCGCCCTGCCGCCAGACGACGAAACTGGCCTGCATCCGGCCCTTGGCCGAGCACCAGCCGGCATGTTGTGCCTGGCCGTCGGCCAGATGATTGATGTCACTGGTGAACTGGCTGTGCAGGAAAGCCTTGGCTTCGTCGCCTGTGGCTTCGATCAGACCGAGATGGGTGAGCGGGACGACGACGGTTTGCTGCTTGGCCGCCAGCAATTCGCCGGTGGCGTCGCCAAAGTTGAGAAGCTCGGTCGAATCGCTATCGAAGACACCTTCGGTCGATTCCAGAAAGCTGCGCCAGTGGGGATTCATGAGGGCTCCTGTGGGGTTTCGGATATTATATCGCTCGTTATAACGTGCTCGTTCACCACGGGCAAGACCTGCTTGCTCCCGTCGAGTTCCCGTGCGCCTACTACTCAAGATACTCATTCTGGTCTTATCGCTCTCGGTCGTCGCGGCCGGTGGCCTTTTATGGTGGGCCAACCAGCCCCTGCAACTGCGCAATTCTCCGCTTGATTTCCGGGTGACGGCGGGTAGCAGCCTGCGTTCCGCCATTACGCAAATGCGCGATGCCGGTATCGACGTCGAGCCGACCCTGCTTTCCATCGTGGCCCGCGTCATCCGTGCCGATACCGCCATCAAGGCCGGCAGCTATGCCGTCAAGGACGGCGTCACGCCCATGCGACTCCTCAACAAGCTGCTCAAGGGCAAGGTCACGCAGGGCGAGCTGACGCTGGTCGAGGGCTGGACGCTCCGCCAGTGGCGCACCCGGATGGATAGTCACCCGGATCTGATTCACGAAACGAAGGGTCTCAGCGAGGCGCAGATCGTCGCGCAACTGGGGCTTGATGTCCGCAGCCTGGAAGGCCGGCTGTTTCCCGATACCTACCTGTTCGACAAGCAGTCGAGCGATCTTGAACTGCTGGCGCGCGCCAATCGGGCCATGCTGCGCAAACTCGATACCGAGTGGCTGCAGCGCGAAGCCGATTTGCCCTACAAATCGGTCGATGAAGCCCTGGTCATGGCCTCCATCATCGAAAAGGAAACCGGTCGGGAAGCGGACCGTCCGCTGGTGGCGGCCGTGTTCGTCAATCGACTGCGCAAGGGCATGCTGCTGCAAACCGATCCGACGGTGATCTATGGCATCGGTGCGAGCTTTGACGGGAATCTGCGCAAGCGCGACCTGCTCACCGACACGCCTTACAATACCTACACCCGGCCCGGCCTGCCGCCAACGCCGATTGCCATGCCTGGTCAGGCATCGCTGCGTGCCGCGCTCAATCCGGCCCGCAGCGAGGTCCTCTATTTCGTGGCGCGTGGCGACGGCAGCAGCCAGTTTTCACAGACGCTGGATGAACACAACAATGCAGTTAACCGATACCAGAGGGGTGGGAAGTGAACGGTAAATTCATCACTTTCGAGGGCATAGACGGCGCCGGCAAGAGCAGCCATGTCGAATGGCTGGCAGCATTCCTGCGCGAACGCGGCATGGTTGTCCAGGTGACGCGCGAACCGGGCGGCACCGAACTGGGTGAAAAGCTGCGGGAATTGCTGCTCAACGATCCCATGCACCTTGAGACGGAAACCCTGCTCATGTTTGCAGCCCGTCGCGAACATCTGGCGAAGTTGATCGAGCCGGCGCTGGCACGGGGCGAATGGGTGATCTGCGACCGCTTCAGCGATGCCACCTACGCCTATCAGGGCGGTGGCCGGGGCCTGGATCGGTCCAAGTTCCTGACCCTGGAGCACTGGGTGCATGGCCATCTGCAGCCCGACCTCACGCTCCTCTTCGACCTGCCGCTCGACATCGCCCGCGAGCGCATTGTGCTGGCCAATCGGGTGCTCGACAAGTTCGAGCAGGAGCGTGTCGATTTTCATGAGCGCGTCCGTCAGGCTTATCTCGAAAGAGCGCACACCAGCCCCGGTAGAATACGCATTGTCAATGCCGATAACACCCTGGAAAATATTCGCAAACAACTTGAACAAATTATTGCATCAACTTGTTTATGAACGTTATTGATCTTCACTCCAAGGTTTGGTCAGGCTTGCAGGCAAGGCGCCGGCAGTTGCCGCACGCCTTGTTGCTGGTCGGTCAGAAGGGCCTGGGAAAGTATGAACTGGCGCGTCGTTTTGCCGCCAGCCTGCTCTGCGAGTCGCCGACGATGGACGGACTGGCCTGTGGCAAGTGCCTGGCCTGTAACTGGTTCGAGCAGGGCAATCATCCCGATTTTCGCCTGCTGCAGCCCGATGCGCTGGGTGATGACGTCGAGGTCGAAGACGGCAAGAAGAAACCCAGCCAGCAGATCACCATCGATCAGGTGCGCGGTCTCGACGAGTTTTTCAACATCGGCACCCATCGCGGCGGGCTAAGGATCATTCTCGTCAATCCGACCGAGGCGATGAATCGCAGTACCGCAAATTCACTTCTTAAAACACTTGAAGAACCAGCGCCAGATACCTTGTTTTTAATGGTTTCGAGTGAGCCAATGCGCTTGCTGCCCACCATTCGCAGTCGTTGTCAGGTGGTCCCTGTGCCGGTGCCTTCGTTCAAGCTGGCGGAAAAAGTCCTGGCCGATGAAGGTATCGCCCAGGCTGAACGCTGGCTGGCGCTGGCCGGTGGTTCGCCAGGCTTGGCCATGGAGATGGCGGCATCCGGGCAGGGGGCGTGGCTTGAGTTGCTGACTGCTCGATTGGGCAGCGGCCGTAAGGGCGATCCGCTGGCCATTGCGGCTGAGCTCGAAAAGGCGGTCAAGGACAGCAAGGGCAAGGTGGCCCTGAAGCACGTGACCGAAGCTTTGCAGAAATGGCTGGTCGATCTGACGCTGGCCAAAAATGGCCTGTCGGTCCGATATTTTCTGCCGCAACAAGCGATTATCGCCGGCTTGGCTGATATGATTCCTGCTGCACGCCTGATCCAGTCGTATCGGGCGCTCATTACCCGCCGCCAGGAGGCCGAGCAGCCGCTCAATGCGCGCCTCTTCCTGGAAAGCCTTTTACTGGACTATCGAGCCCTGTTTGCCAATTGATCAACGATGAGTGAAGCAAAACCCGCTCCGCAACGCCCCAGCGTTCTTTCGCTCAATATCAATTCGAAATCCGCGCTTTACGCGGCCTTCATGCCGCACCTGCGCAGCGGCGGCATCTTCATTCCGACGACCCGCAGCTACACCATCGGCGACGAAGTCTTCATGTTGCTCTCGCTGATGGATGACCCCGCCAAGTTGCCGATTGCCGGCACCGTCGTCTGGATCACCCCGGCCGGCGCCCAGAATGGTCGGGCGCAGGGTATCGGCGTGCATTTCAACAATGACGAAAGCGGCCAGGAAGCCCGGCGCAAGATCGAAGGCCTGCTCGGCGGCGTCATGCAGTCGGCACGCCCCACGCACACGCTCTGACCGACCGCCATGCTGGTCGACTCCCATTGTCACCTTGATTTTCCCGATCTGGTCCAGCGCATGCCGGAAGTCCTGCAGCGCATGCAGGAAAACCAGGTCGATCTGGCCGTCTGCATCGGTGTCAATCTGGAAGACTTCCCGCAGGTCATCGCCCTGGCCGAACAGCATGCCCAGCTGTATGCCACGGTCGGTGTTCATCCTGAATATACGGATGTCGAAGAGCCCGATGAAGACAGGCTTCTGGCGCTCGCCGCGCATCCCAGGGTGATTGCCATCGGCGAAACCGGGCTCGACTATTATTGGCAGAAAGACAAGCCGGAATGGCAGCGTGAGCGTTTCCGCACCCATATTCGTGCCGCCCGGCGTTGCGGCAAGCCGCTGGTCGTGCATACCCGCGATTCCGCGGTCGATACGCTGCGTGTTCTGAAAGAAGAGGGTGCCGATGCGGTCGGTGGTGTCATGCACTGCTTTACCGAAAATTGGGAGATCGCCCGGCTGGCGCTTGACCTCGGCTTCTACCTCTCGTTTTCCGGCATCGTCACCTTCAAGAACGCAACCATCGTCAAGGAAGTGGCGCAAAAGTGTCCGCTCGATCGCCTGCTCGTTGAAACAGACTCGCCTTACCTGGCGCCCGCCCCGTATCGCGGCAAGCCCAACGAGCCGGCTTACGTGCGCTATGTCGCCGAGGAAATCGCCAGGCTACGTGGGCTCAGCATCGATGTCGTTCATGCGGCGACGACCGATAATTTCTTTTCATTGTTCAAGGGCGCAAAACGGCCATGAAAATCGCTAAAAAACTCCGCTTGCTTGTTGCTTTGGCCCTTGCTGTGCCTGCTATTGCCGGTGCTGCCACCTATGACGACCTGATCACCTCCGCCAAGATGGGCGATGTCGATGAAATCTCCAGGCTCATGGCCAGGGGGGCCTCCATCGATACCACCGATATCGACGGCAATACGCTGTTGATGCTGGCAGCCCGCGATGGACGTGTCGAAATGGTCGATTTCCTCGTTCGTAACCGGGCCAAGCTGAATGCCCGTAATGCGTCAGGTGACACGGCGCTGCGTCTGGCCGCATTTCGCGGCCATCAGAAAATTGTCGAGTTGCTGCTGGCTGGCGGTGCAGCGGTCAACATGCAGGGCTGGACTCCCCTGGCTTATGCGGCATTCAGCGGCCATGTCGATATCGCCCGGCTGCTCATCAAGGCGGGCGCTGACGTCAATCTGCCCTCCGAAAACGGCACGACCCCGCTGATTGCGGCCTCGCGGGGCGGGCATATCGATATCGTCCGACTCCTCATCGCCCATCAGGCCAATCTTGGGCTTGCCGTCGATACCGGCGAGACGGCGCTCGATATAGCGATGCGCTTCAACAACACGGACATCGCTGACCTGATTCGCAAGGCTGGCGGCAAATCGGGCAAAACTGTCAGTATCGAAGTCCGGTAAAACCGGATTCGTGCCCTGAATGGCGTAAAAACGCCACAGAAAGTCCGTGTTTGTTGGCGTTTAGGTCTGCATGACTGCCGAAAAATAGCTGACAAATTCAGTCGAGTATTCTAAAATCGCCCTCCAATCAACAGGGAGATCAGGTTTCATGTTCCGGTATCTGCGTGAGGACATCCGTGCGGTTTTTGACCGCGATCCGGCCGCCCGCTCTTCCTGGGAGGTGCTCACCTGCTACCCGGGCATTCACGCCCTGATCATGCACCGCCTGGCCCACTGGCTGTGGGGGCATCGCCTGCGCTGGCTGGGGCGCTTCACAGCCCATCTGTCGCGCATGCTGACCGGCATTGAAATTCACCCCGGCGCCACCATCGGTCGCCGTTTTTTCATCGATCACGGCATGGGTGTCGTGATCGGCGAAACGGCGGTCATCGCCGATGACGTCACGCTTTATCATGGCGTGACCCTGGGTGGTACCTCATGGAACAAGGGCAAGCGTCACCCGACCCTGGAAAATGGCGTGGTGATCGGGGCTGGCGCCAAAGTGCTCGGGCCTATCATTATCGGTGCCGGCGCCAAGGTCGGTTCCAATGCGGTGGTCACCAAGGCGCTGCCGGCCGGATCGACCGCCGTCGGCAATCCGGCGCGGATTCTCGACAATACCGAGCAGAGCCGTCAGCGTGAAGCGCAAGCCGAGAAGCTGGGCTTTTCGGCCTATGCCGTCGGCCGCGACCAGGACGATCCGCTGGCCAAGGCCATCCACGCCTTGCTCGATCATGCCGCCGAGACCGATAGGCGCCTGGCGTCGCTGGTCAAGGAACTGGATGCCCAGGGCGTCAAGTGTGATCAGGAGGTGGATCAGTCCGATACCTTTGATCCAAAATACCTGAGCAAAATAGTTGACTGATTTTGTCTGGTTTGTATATAGTTGACTACATCACTAGGTTATTAGCAGGGGTTCAGAATGCGTTTGACCACCAAAGGACGTTTCGCCGTCACGGCCATGATGGATCTTGCCATGCGTGGCGAGGAAGGGCCGGTGGCGCTGGCCAGCATTAGCGAACGGCAGCGGATATCGCTCTCCTATCTGGAGCAGTTGTTTGGCAAGTTGCGTCGCCACAATCTGGTCGACAGCGTCCGTGGTCCCGGTGGCGGTTACTGCATTGCCCGGCCTTTCGATCAGGTGGCCGTGGCCGACATCATCCGGGCCGTCGATGAACAACTCGACGCTACCCAGTGCGGCGGTCGCGAGAACTGCCATGACGAGCACCGTTGCATGACGCATGACCTGTGGTCCACGCTGAACGCCAAGATGTTCGACTACCTCGCTTCCGTAACGCTGGCCGATCTCGTCGAACGGGAAAAGGCCAAGCGCGGTGCGGGTACCGCCATCCTCGAGGACAAGCGCCTTGGTCCGCAACCGAGAGCTCGCGGCGGTCGCGACAAGATGCCGGCTATTGCCTGAGAACTATCATGTTGCGCCCCGTCTATCTCGACCACAATGCCACGACGCCGCTAGCCCCCGCGGTGCTGGCAGCGATGTTGCCCTGGCTGGAAAGCCAGTACGGCAATGCGTCGAGTCGTCACGAGTATGGCCGGCAGGCCCGGCAAGCCATCGACGAAGCG
>CAIYYE010000400.1 GCA_903930395.1 uncultured beta proteobacterium | reverse complement strand
GCTCCTCTGCCCCGCGACACCACGACCTTGCAAGCCATGGTGGTTGCCCAGCAAGCAGAAATCGAGCATCTCAAACTGATCATCGCCAAGCTGCGTCGTATGCAGTTCGGCCAGAGCTCCGAGAAGATCGACGAGATGGTCGGGCAACTCGAACTGGCGCTGGAAGAACTCGAAACCGGCAAAGCGGAACGGGCCGGCATCCCGGAAATCACCCCGGCCGAAGAAGTCCCCAGCAAACCAGTCCGCAAACCACTGCCGGATCACTTGCCACACGACACCGTGGTTCATCTGCCTGAGCACGCCTGCTGCCCGGACTGCGGCGGTCATCTCAAGCCGCTGGGTGAGGATGTCTCGGAAGTACTCGACTACGTACCTGCCAGCTTCCGGGTTATTCGCCATGTTCGGCCGAAGCTGGCTTGTGGCCGTTGCGACACCATCGTTCAGGCACTGGCACCCAGTCGGCCGATTGCCCGAGGCATGGCAGGGTCTGGATTGCTGGCCCATGTGCTGGTCGCCAAATATTGCGATCACCTGCCTTTGTATCGGCAGAGCGGTATTTATGCTCGGGAAGGCGTTGATCTGGAACGCTCGACCCTGGCCGACTGGGTCGGGCAATGTTCAGCGCTGCTGCGCCCCTTGCTGGAACGGCTGCGTCACCACGTGCTGGCCGGCGAGAAGCTGCATGCCGACGATACGCCGGTGCCGGTGCTCGCCCCGGGCGATGGCAAGACCAAGACCGGGCGGTTATGGACCTATGTCCGCGATGATCGGCCGGCCGGGAACGACATGCCGCCCGCCGTCTGGTTTGCCTACTCACCAAATCGCAAGGGCGAGCATCCGCAGAGCCACCTGAAATCCTTCAAGGGGATTCTGCAAGCCGATGCCTTTGCCGGTTTCGATGCTTTGTATGCCACGGGTGACATTCTGGAAGCCGCATGCTGGGCCCACGCCCGCCGCAAGTTCTTCGAGATTCACCAGGCCCAAGGCTCACCGATTGCCGCCGAGGCACTCAAACGAATCGCAGCCTTGTATACGATTGAAAGCAAGGTTCGGGGACAACCGCCAGATGTCAGGCTCAAAGGACGGGAACAGGCCAAGCCTATCCTCGAAGAACTCCATGCCTGGTTACTGGACACGCGACGACAACTCTCAAAGAAATCCGGCCTGGCGGATGCCATCGGCTATGCCTTGAATCATTGGCAGGCACTGATCCGCTATGCCTCGGATGGGCGCATCGAGATCGACAACAATGCGGCTGAACGGGCGCTGCGGGCGGTGGCGCTTGGACGCAAGAATTTCCTGTTTGCGGGTTCTGATGCCGGTGGTGATCGCGCTGCCGCGATTTACAGCCTGGTCGGCTCAGCGAAACTCAACGACCTCGACCCGGAAGCCTATCTGCGTTTCGTCATTGAGCGAATTGCTGATTACCGAATCAGCGAACTCGACGACCTGCTGCCTTGGCGTGTCGCCGAGCGGATCGCCAAGACCGAGCATCACGCTGCTGCTGCCTGATTCCGATTAACTCGGAAAGACGGTGGTGGCCGGACGGTTACCGGGTTTCAAGGTCTCGATGCTTTACTGCAAGGTCTTGATGAAGTTTCTCCACCGTACCAAGCTTTTGCTGGAGCAG
>CAIYYE010000399.1 GCA_903930395.1 uncultured beta proteobacterium | reverse complement strand
TGCGTCGGGGAATAGCCGGACTATTCAATCGGGGCCGGTCAGTAGCGAACCGGCAAGCACCGGCACCAGCCCCTGCGGCGCCCCCAGCAGGTCGGCCAGCGTGTAGCCGTCGAGGACCAGGAACATGGCGCTCAGGGCTTCGTTGAGTATGGCCGGCAGGCAGCAGCCCCCCTGAATCCGGCAGGTCGACTGGCCAGCAAAGCATTCGGCCAGGGCAAAGTCGCTTTCTGACTGGCGGATGACGTCACCGACGACAATTTGGTTGGCCGGGCGGGCCAGCCGCATGCCACCGCCCTTGCCGCGCACGGTCTCGATCTGGCCGTTCAGGCCAAGCTGATGCACGACTTTCATGAGGTGGCTTTTCGAGATGCTGTGGACATCAGCAATCTCGGCGATGGTGACCAGCCGGTCGTCCTGCCCGCCGAGATACATGAGGACGCGCAGGCTGTAATCGGAGAAGGTGCTCAGGCGCATGGCTGCCTATAAGATATATCTGAAATATTGCTTATAGCGGGTTTGCTTGGTAGCATCAAGATTCATTTTATTTATATCTTATGCCAACATGCGGCGCAATTCGTTCGCCAGGTTGCGCCCGGAAGAAACATGGCCAAGCCCTCCCCCCGCAAGATCATTGAAATTAAACCTGTTGTCGATCCGGATGCCAAGGTTTACCCGCGTTCGATCAGCGGCCTGTTTACGCGCTGGCGCTGGGCTTTCGTCTGGTTGACCCAGATCGTCTTCTACGGCCTGTGCTGGCTGCCCTGGCATGGGCGGCAGGCGGTGCTGTTCGACATCGACACCCGCAAGTTCTATTTCTTCGACCTCGTACTCTGGCCGCAGGACACGATCTATCTCGTCCTGCTGATGATCCTTGGCGCCTTCACGCTTTTTCTGTTCACCGCCGTGGCTGGCCGACTGTGGTGCGGCTATACCTGCCCGCAGACCGTCTATACCGAGATCTTCCTGTGGTTCGAGAAGATGATCGAGGGCGAACGGCCAAAGCGCATCAAGCTCGACGCCGCCCCCTGGTCGGCCCACAAACTGGCGCTCAAGACGGCCAAACACGCCACCTGGATCGTCTTTTCACTGTGGACCGGGATCACCTTCGTCGGCTATTTCATGCCTATCCACGATCTGGTCAATGACCTGATGACCCTGTCGCCCGGTGCCTGGTCGTCCTTCTGGGTCGTTTTCTACGCTTTCGCCACCTACGGCAATGCCGGTTTTCTGCGCGACCAGATGGGTCGCCAGATCTGCCCCTACGCGCGCTTCCAGTTTGTCATGTTCGACCCCGACACCTTGATCATCGCCTACGACACGGCCCGTGGCGAATCGCGCGGCACCCGCGCCAAGGGCGTCGATCCCCGTGCCCAGGGGCTGGGCGACTGCGTCGATTGCGGCATCTGCGTCCAGGTCTGCCCGACCGGCATCGACATCCGCAACGGCCTGCAGAACGAATGCATCGGCTGCGCCGCCTGCATCGACGCCTGCGACCAGGTCATGGACAAGATGAACTATCCGCGCGGCCTGATCCGCTACTCGACCGAAAACGCCGTGACCATGCGCTACACGACGGCAGAAATCCTGCGCCGGGCAGCCCGGCCGCGCGTCATCATCTATACGGCCATCCTTCTCGCGCTGACGGCGGCGACGGCGTGGTCCCTGGCCACCCGCATCCCGCTCAAGGTCAATGTCCTCAAGGATCGCAACGTCCTGTCGCGGGAAGCCGATGATGGTTCGATCGAGAATGCCTATCGCCTGCAGATCATGAATACCGGCGACCAGACGCGGACCTTCCGGATCAGCATCGATGGCATCGCCGGTGCACGCCTGAACAGCGCCAGCGAAGTGACCATTCCGGGCGGCGAGATCGGCAGCCAGACTGCCATTGTCAGCGCCGACCCGGGCGCCACCCGATCGGGTGCCTCACCGATCAGTTTCCACGTTGAAGACGTGGCCGACACCAAGGTTGCCGTCACGGAGAGTTCGAAATTCTGGCTGCCATGAGCTTAGAATGCAGCTCATGCAGGTCTTGATTCTCCGGAAGGAAGCCCGTCATGAACAATGAAAAACTGAAAACGCTCATTACCTCGCCACTGCCGTTTTTCGGCGTGACCGAGCAGGGCGATGTCCTGGCCCGCTATGTCCCCTATGGCCCGGTCTTTCGCTGGAGCTGGAACCAGATGATTCCGATGCCTGTTCAGGGGAGCGATCTCGTCTGGCTGCTGCACGCAGCCGACGAAGAAGGTCACTCGATCTCCGAGACGGAGGCGACCCGGAAGCCCAAGGGCAAATAAGGGACGCCTAGCCGGGGCTGGCCCGGCGCATGTGCTTGCCCAGCCATTGCCCGATGGCCCAGACTTCTTCCAGGCAGACCGAATGCGGCATTGGGTATTCGTGCCAATCGATGGCGTAGCCGCGTTCGCTCAGGAGGTTTCTGGCCGCCAGGCCGAGCATCGGCGAAACGACATCGTCGGCCGTGCCATGGGCCGCGAAGATCGGAATATCCCGATTGGCGCTGGCTGAGTCATCGGTCAGCAAGGCCGGGGATGGCAAGTAGGTCGACAGCGCGATGACCCCGGCCAGCTTTTCCGGATGGGTCAGCGCCGTCGTATAGGCCACCGCGCCGCCTTGCGAGAAACCGGCCAGAAAGATGCGCGCACTCGGAATGCCGCGACTGTTTTCACGGGCGATCAGGCGCCGTACGGTGTCGCGCGAGGCAATGATCCCGGCCTCGTCGATGCGCCGGCTGCTGCTTTCGAGCGAGATGATGTCGTACCAGGCACGCATCACGTAGCCGCCATTGCAGGTCACCGGCATGTAGGGCGCGTGGGGGAAAATAAAGCGCACAGCGGGTGACTCGGGCAGCCCGAGTTCGGGCACGACGGGCACGAAATCCGAGCCATCGGCGCCAAGACCGTGCAGCCAGATCACGGCATGGTCGGGCGAAGTGCCCGTTTCAACTTCGAGCGGTGGCAGTTCGTTAGCCAAGGGCTTCTCCTCGTCTGCGTCAGTTTGTCAGAAGGCCGGCCGCGAGCGGCAGGCGCATGTAGAACTCCGTCGCCTGCCCGGACAGCCGCACGGCAATCTCACCGCGATGCGCCAGAACGATGGAACGGGCAATGGCCAGCCCGAGTCCTGTCCCTTCCGAACCGGAATCGAGCCGGACAAAGCGGTCAAAAACCCGTAGCCGCGCGTCGGCCGCTATCGCTTTCCCGGTGTTGGCGATCGCGATTTCCGCCATGTCGCCAACCGCCTCGATCTTGACGACAATCGCCCCTGCGGCCGGCGTGTGATGGATGGCATTGACCAGCACATTACCGATGGCCCGTTCGAGCATGAGGCGATCACCCTGGACGGCAATCTCGTCGCCGACCAGCTGTATATTCACGTTCTCGGCGAGCAGACCGTAATACTCGATCAGGCGCTCGCACAAGGGCATGAGGGCCAGCGGCTCGGCCTGGGGCACGAGCAGGCCGTGATCGGCCTTGGCCAGCAGCAGCATGTCGGCGATGATCCGCGCCAGCCGCTCATATTCCTCGAGATTCGAGGCCAGCAAGTCGCGGTACTCATCGGCATGGCGCGCCTTGCTGAGCGATACCTCGGTCTGCATGCGCAGGCTGTGTATCGGCGTCCGCAACTCGTGCGCGAGGTCGGCCGAGAAATCCGACAGGCGCTGGAAGGACTCCTCCAGGCGGCCGAGCATGGCATTAAAGGCTGTCACCAGCTCAGCCAGTTCCGGCGGCACCTTCTGCTCGGGAATGCGCTTGGCCAGTTGCCCGGCCGAAATGCGGCCGGCAGCACGGGCCATGTCGCGCACCGGGTGCAGACCGTGGCGGACAACCAGGGCGCCGACGATGGCGGTGAGCAACGCAGCGGCCAGAATGGCGAAGCGGAAATCGACTTGCAACTGATCGAGAAAATCCGTGTGGTGACGCATATCGCGGGCGATGACGACATGCACTGCTTGCCCCCAGGCGGATTCCATGTCGGCCGCCATGACCCGGTACTCAGCATCGCCCAGCGCCAGCCTGCGCGGTGCGCTGCCCAGGGCCACCTGTGCCGCGGCCAGCGCCTCGGCCAGTTGGGGCGTCGGCCATTTGAAAACCGGCCCGCTCCCCCCGTTCACCGTGACGATCAACCCATTCTGGCCGGTCAGCGCATCGCCCAGACGGGCGGCAAAAGCTTCCGCCGATTTCTCCTGGGCACCGACATGGCCGATCAGCGCCAGCTTGCCAAACAGGTCATGGGCATCCAGTTCGGCCATGTGGGCATCGGCCGCACGGCTGAAGTAAATGCCGAGAGCGGCAAAGACGAGCGTCGCCAGCAACGCAAAGGCCAGCGACAGACGCAGCGTGATCGAATGGCGCCAGTCCTTCATGATCAGCGGATTTCCATGACATAGCCCATGCCGCGCAGGGTGTGGATCAGCTTCGGCGAAAAGTCGTCATCGACCTTGGCGCGCAGGCGGCGGATGGCCACTTCCACCACATTGGTGTCGGAATCGAAATTCATGTCCCAGACCTGCGAGGCGATGAAACTGCGCGCCAGCACTTCGCCCTGCCGGCGCAGGAAGAGTTCGAGCAAGGCAAACTCCTTGGCCGTCAGGTCGATGCGCTGGCCGGCCCGGGTCGCCCGGCGCTTCAGGACATCGAGTTCGAGATCGGCCAGACTCAAGCCCTCGGCTTCCCTGGCCCGGCCCCGCCGCAGCAGCGTACGTACCCGGGCGAGCAGTTCCGAGAAAGCAAAGGGTTTGACCAGGTAATCGTCAGCCCCGAGTTCCAGGCCCTTGACCCGGTCCTCGACCTGATCGCGCGCCGTCAGAAACAGCACCGGAAAATCACGCCCGGCCGCGCGCAGGGCTTTCAGCACCTGCCAGCCATCCAGCCCCGGCAAATTGACGTCAAGAATGAGCAAGTCATATTCGCCAGCCAGGCCTTCGTGCATGCCATCCAGGCCGTTGCGCACCAGATCAGCCGAAAACCCGGCCTCCCCCAGCCCCTGCTTGAGGTAATCACCGGTTTTTGTCTCGTCTTCGACAATGAGAATCTTCATGCCCGCATTTTGCCCGAGATGCCGGCACATTGTCTGGCGGCACTAGCAGTCAATAAGGACACGAGCGCTCAGGGGCCCTGTCATGCCTCATGAGTGCTTGTGCGTTTTTGCGCACAGGCGAGCTGAAGTTCGCGTATGGCAATCAGCGTGTCATCCCGAGCCGCCAGCAGATCGGGGATCAAGGCACGGGCTGCAGTGATCTGTCCGTCACGCCAGTGGGCGTCCATGTTCGTTGCGATTTGATGTACCAGACGGTGCGGGGCGTCAATACCGAGATAAGCCGGCAGGGCGCCATAGCGCCGCTTGCCATGGCCGCCATACCATTTGCCGAACTGGCATTGCTCGGCGTCACCCAGGCTGCGATGGGGCGCCGGCTGACCATCCTTGATGGCATAGACCATTTGCCCGACCCAGTTACGATGATTGACCTCGGCGATCAGCAGCGAGTAATCGGCATCCTGCCAGCTCAGGTCGCTGATCGCCTGCCAGAGCGGATCGGTGCGCCAGTTCCTGACCCACTCAAGCATGTATTCGGCCGGCATTGGCTTGGCGATGCCATAGCCCTGGGCCTGATCGCAATTGAGCTGCATCAGCAAGCGCCCGTGCTCGGCCGTTTCGACGCCCTCGGCGATGATCTGGCGGCGGAAGGCATTGGCCAGACCGATGACGCCCTGGACGATGACCAGATTGTTCCAGTCGCTGAGAATTTCGCGCACGAAGCTTTGGTCGATCTTGATCGTTTCGGCCGGCAGACGCTTGAGATAGGTGAGCGACGAATAACCCGTACCAAAATCATCCAGCGCAAAGTGGACGCCCATGGCGCGACATTCGTCGATGACCCGGGCGCTTTTGACGACATCTTCCAGCGCTGCGGTTTCGAGTACCTCCAGTTCGAGCAGGTGGGCGACGTCCGGATGAAGAAAAAGGGCAACCTTGAGCTTTTCCACAAAGGATGGCGACTGCAACTGTTTGCTCGCAACATTGACGCTGACCGGCAGACTCAGTCCCTCGGCATGCCAGGCTTCCATCTGCGTCAGCGCCGTTTCGATGACCCAGTCGCCGACCAGCTTGATCAATTCATCGTCCTCGATCAGCGGCAGGAATTCAGCCGGGGGAACGATCCCGCGCTCCGGATGATTCCAGCGGATCAACGCCTCCGCACCGATCACCTTGCCCTGGCGCATGTTCACCTTGGGCTGGTAATAGAGCAGGAATTCACGATCTTCCAGCGCCTGGCGGATGCGGTCCAGGCGGTCGTAGCGACTGCGGGCGAATCGATCCTGTTCGGCGTCGAAAACGTGATGGCGGTTCTTGCCTGCCTGTTTTGCCTGATACATCGCCTGGTCGGCATGACGCAAAAGGGTATCCGGATCGGCATCGTCCCCCGGAAACAAGGTAACGCCGATGCTCGCCGAAAGCATGACCGGCTCGGGCAAGAAGGTTAAGGGCTGGGCAATCCGGTTGAGCAAGCGCTGCATGGCTTCGTCGCACTCCTGGACATTGTTCAGGCCAAGCAGCAAGAGCACGAACTCGTCACCCCCCAGGCGGGCGACCGTATCGCCGCCGCGCAATGCATCCTTGAGACGATTGGCAATCTCGACCAGAACCTTGTCGCCGGCATCGTGCCCCCAGACATCATTGATCGGTTTGAAGCCATCGAGATCAAGGTAGCAGATAGCCATCATGGTCCGGGAACGCCGCGCCTGGGCAATGGCTTGCACCACACGGTCAGCTAGCAGCGCCCGGTTGGGCAACTCCGTCAGCAGATCGTAGTAAGCCATGTGCTTGAGTTGCTTTTCCTGATCCTTGAGCCGGCGGATGTCAGCAAAAACAGCCACATAGTTGGTCAGTTCGCCGGCAGCATCGTGCACTGCCGAGATGGACAGCAGCTCGGGATAGACTTCGCCGTATTTATTGCGGTTCCAGATCTCGCCACTCCAGCTTCCGGTTTCCTTGATGCTGCGCCACATGGCCGCGTAGAAATCCGGGTCGTGGCGACCAGATTTGAGTACGCGCGGGTTACGGCCAATCACCTCGCTGCGCTCAAAGCCCGTAATCCGCGAGAAGGCCGGATTGATATCGACGATGGCGCCCGTGGCATCGGTCAGCGTAATGCCGTCATGCGCGCTGTTAAAAGCGGTGGCGTGCAGCTTGAGTTGCTTTTCTGCCGCCAGTTGCGCCGTGTAACGCTCACTGATCTCGCCGTGCGCAACCTCGAGCGAACGACGTGTCCGGTCAAGCCAGAAAAAGGCCAGGGCCAGATAGGCGACCAGAAAAATATCCAGTACGTAGGTAGCCATCCGGTAACGACCGGCATCGGCCACGGCGCGCGCGTGACCCGCCGCATATTCGCGATTGAGTCGATCCAGAAGTTCGTTGCTGTGCAGGGTCAAGATACCCTGCATGAGTTGATCCAGTGCCGACAGACGCTGGGCGATAACATCGCCGTGACGCAACAGATTGTCGATTTTGATTCGTTGCGCCGGTACAAAGGAGGCACCGGCCACCCTGGCGCGCGCTTTTGCTACCCGCTGGCGTCCGGCGTCACTGGGAGCGCGGGCGAAAGCGAGCACAAGGCGCACATAGTGATCGACAAGGCGATGATGGGCTGCCGGGCGGGTTTCATCGGCATCGAGAAATGCCTCAGCTGCCACGGGGAAAAATGCCAGCGAGTTGCGCAAGACTGCATTGTCTCGCTTGAAGTCATCGATCAAATCGGCTTTTCGCTTGTAAATCGTCTGAACATTGCGAGCGGCAGTCAGTGCTGTGGCCTTATCTTCGACCGACAGGTAGTCCGGTATCGCCAGCGTGATGCTGCCGGTGACAAGCGCTTGCCGCACGAAATCGGTCAGCGCATCATAATTGCGCGACAGTTCCAGCCGGTTGGCGAGCAACTCACCATCGATTTCTGCATCAAGTTCGCGCAGGTCACGCAAATTTTGCGTGAAGTGAAAATGCTGGGATGGAGACACATTTTCGGAGCGCAGATAGAGCCAGGTCTGGACGACCAGCAAAAGCGCCAGGACCACCGCCCCACCCAGCCGCCAGCGCCCTGGCAAGAAGCGGAGAGGATCATTTGACGGCATCACGGAAGTATTTTCCCTTCCCACTCACCGGTCAGTGTGCGCAAAAAATCGGCGATGGCCTGAGTATCCGCTTCCGACAATTCGCGGCCAAGCTGATAGCGACCCATGATAACCACTGCTTTTTCAAGCGTATCGACCGAGCCATCATGAAAATACGGAGCGGTGATGCCCACATTACGCAGACTGGGCACCTTGAAGACATGGCGATCTTCCTCTCGACCAGTGACATTGAAACGACCCAGATCACTCTGAATGAGCCTGTTACCTGGACGATCCCTGAAATAATCGCCCATGACGCCAAAGCGCTGGTACATGTTGCCGCCAATCAGAACGCCCTGGTGGCAACTGGCACAACCATAATCGAGGAAATGGCGATAGCCGTCCTGTTGTCGCTGGGTAAGGGCCGACTTTTCACCCCCCAGGAAACGGTCAAAAGGGCTGTTTGGCGTGAGTAAGGTACGCTCATAGGTCGCGATGGCATCAACGATGGTTTCGCCGCGCATGCCCTGCGGGTAAAGTTGCTCAAAGGCCTGGCGATAATCGCTATCCAGATTCAGTTTGGCGATGACCTCTGCCCAATTTGAGCCCATTTCAAGCGGATTGTGCACCGGGCCAGCCGCCTGCTCTTCAAGGCTGGACGCCCGTCCGTCCCAGAACTGGGAAAAATTCAATGCTGCATTGAATACGGTGGGCGTATTGATACTGCCACGCGCGCCTCCGATGCCTACGGCAGCAGCCTGGCGGTCACTACCACCAAGCGAGAAATCATGGCAACCGGCACAGGCCAGGCTGTTGTCGTGGGAGAGGCGCTTGTCGAAAAACAGGCGCTTGCCGAGCGCCACTTTTTCCTTGGAAAGCTCTGGCACAGGTGGCAAGGGCAAGAGCGCACGCATGCCGTGCAACTGCGTGGCATGGGAGCTTGCCTGCCGAAGGTCGGTGGCTGGTGGTTTGCTGTTGCCAAACCCGATGACCAGAACCAGTACGGCAGACAAAACCACCAAAAATACCAGCATCGACTTTTTCATCGAGCGATTATAGAACAAAGTACAGAATTGCAGTTTCAGGCCGCGCACCATGGAAGCTGGCTCATGGCGGAGGATTACAAACTTGTAATCCTCCCGTCAGGCGCCTGACGAGCACAGCAACGCAGAATCGCTTCATCGCGTCACTCAGGAACCGCCATGCGCCTGCTGCTTGCCCTCATGCTTTCCATCTGCATCCCGGCTTTCGCCCAAGCCGACAAACACGACACACACACCAGTCATTCGGCTGCAAAGGCCGAGGCACCCCTGAGCGATGGCCTGGTCAAGAAGGTCGACAAGGCTGCAGGTGAAGTCGTCATCCAGCATGGGCCACTCGACAGCATCGGCATGCCGCCCATGACCATGGCCTTCGGCGTTGCCGACAGGGCCTGGCTGGGCAAGCTAAAGGCCGGCGACAAGATCAGGTTCGCGGCAGAAATGAAGGGCGGCAACGCCATCGTCAGCCGCTACGAACTGGCGAAATGAGTCGCCCATGAAAGCGGCTATCGGCGCACTCCTGCTCATCGCCGCCCTCACCGGCAGCGCCCATGCCGAGCCGCTGCCCGGCGCCAGTGTCGAATCGCTGCTTGCCGCCGCCCGCGAGCACAGCCCGGATGTGCGCATGGTGCGTCTCGAAGCCGAGGCCGCGCGCGAGCGCATCCAGCCGGCGGGTGCCCTGCCCGACCCGGTACTGCGCATCGAGCTGGAAAACCTCACGCGCAACGGGAGCCAGAATGCGACATTGAATCCGGCACAGGTCGGCGACACCAAGTACACACTGATGCAGCCGCTCCCCTTCTGGGGCAAGCGCGACCTCAGGCGCGGCGTCGCCAGTGCCGAAGCCGAGCAGGCCAGCAGCCGCGCTGCCGACACCTGGGCCGAGGTGGCTGGCCGCATCAAGACGCTCTACGCGCAATACTGGCTGACCAGCCAGTCGCTGAAGCTGACCCGGGAAAACATCGAACTGACCCGCCACCTCGAACAGATCGCCCAGGTCCGCTATGCCGGCGGCCTCGCTGCGCAGCAGGACGCCATTCGCGCCCAGCTTGAGCGCAGCGCGATGGAGGCCGAACTGGTCGGCATGGAAAGTGAGTTTCATCACCTCATGGTTTTCCTCAACGCCATGCTGGCCCGCCCGAGCGGCGCCGCGCTGGCCGAACCGGTGAGCTTGCGACCGCTTCCCGAGCGCCTTGATGGCCTTGCCCTGAATACCCGCCTGCTCGCCGCCAACCCCCAGCTCGCCATCGAAGGTGCCCGCGTCGGTGGCGCCGAAAAAAGCCGTGACCTGGCCTACCGCAACCGCTACCCGGACCTGACCCTGGGCGTCGTGCCGATGCAGGTCGGCAACCGTGTCGAAACGTGGAGCCTGATGCTCGAAATGAACCTGCCGCTGCAACAGGGCACCCGGCGCAGCCAGGAGCGCGAAAGCGAACGCATGCTCGAAGCGGCTGCAGCGCGGAAAGAAGCCATCGGTCATCGCCTGCGGGGTGATCTCGATGCGGCGATCAGCAATCTGGAAAGCGCCCGCACGACCGAGCAGATCACCCGTAGCCGCCTGCTGCCGCAGTCCGAACTGACGTTCCGATCGGCGCTCGCCGGCTATGAGAACGGCAAGGTCGATTTTGCCACCCTGCTCGACGCCCAGCGCCAGATCCGCAACGCCCGCCTCGCGCTCATGCGCGCCCAGGCTGGCCAGCAAATGCGGCTGGCCGAGATCGAACGCCTGCTCGGAGAAGACCTGTGAGAACCGGCCCCACCTTGATTGCCCTCGCCGTCGCCCTTGCCATCGGCGGTTTTGCCGGCTACCAGGCAGCAGCCCCCACGCCGCACGATGCGCCGACAACAGCTGCCGACAGCGCGAAAACGGGCAAGAAACTGCTCTATTACCGCAACCCGATGGGCCTGCCCGACACCTCGCCAACGCCGAAAAAAGACCCCATGGGCATGGACTACCTGCCGGTCTATGAAGGCGAAGACGACGCGGGCGGCGATAGCGGCCTGAAAATCAGC
>CAIYYE010000398.1 GCA_903930395.1 uncultured beta proteobacterium | reverse complement strand
CTGTTGCAGCCGGAGCAGTCCCTCGATCAGGTTCTGCAGGCGCCGGGAGTTGACCTTGAGTATCCGGACGATCTGCTGTTGCTCCTCGGTCAACGGGCCGGGCACCTCGTCCTCGAGTAGCGAGGCGCCTTCGTGCATGGCAGCAAGGGGTGTTTTCAATTCGTGCGAGACATGGCGCAGGACTTGTGTGCGCGCCTCCTCCAGCGACAGCAGGCGTCGACGTAGCCATTCCAGCCAGCGGCCCAGCCAGCGCAGGTCGCCCGGGCCGCCCAGTTCGATGGCCTGCTGCAGATCGCCTTTGCCCAGGCGGACCACGACTTTTTCAAAGCGGCCGATGAGCCGGGCGAGCACGGTGTGGATGGCCAACAGGAAAAGTGCGGCAATCAGTACGGCCAGGCTGGCCGAAAGCAGCAGACGCGTCCGCAGGCTGTTGGATTCGTCGAGAAATTTTTTCTGCTCGCCATCGAGTATCTGCTGGGCTCCCTCGAGGGATTTCTGCGAACGCAGTTTCAGGTCTTCGAGGGCGGTGGCGAGCAGCGCAATATCGCCGCCCTGGCGCACACTCAGAAAGGCTTGTTGCTCCAGTTCGAGCTGGTTTTCGAATTCCTGGATCATGGCTGCGGGGAGTGGGGACAGGCGCTCTATCGACTGGACCGTGGTCCGCCATTCGCCGCGGATACGCGCATAGTCGTCGAGCGAATCGGCATCCTTCAGCACCATGTGGCGCCGCAGGCTGCGTTCCATATGCAGCAGGTCTTCTGTTAGCTCGCCACGCAGGGTCGATGATGACGAGGCTTGTTCGATGGCTTCCCGGTAATGCTGGTTCAGGATATCAAGCTTGACGAACACATAGCCGCAGGCAACCAGCAGGGGGAGCGCAAACAGGATGTGGCCGAAAGTGATCAGCTGCAGGAAGGTGCGCGGGTAGCGTTTCATGGGGTCTATCGTAGGTCATAGTCACAAAATCTCAAAAGTGTCGGGGTCGGACGACATCTGTCAGATTCGATAGAAATCGATAGGATCAACTCAGAGTGTGGGTGCAGCCATCATGAGCGGACCCCTTCGGTTTCCTGAAATATATGTTAGCGGAGGTTTTATGAACCTGAAAACGATGTGTTCGCGGAGTGTCATGGTCGGCATCCCACTTCTTCTTGCCAGTCTGGCCGTGTCGGCCCAGACCATTCCGCCCGGCCGCATGCTTGCCTCGCAGTGCGCCCAGTGCCATGGCACCAACGGTGCCGGCCCCGGTTTCGACGAACTGGCCGGCAAGGGGGCGCGTGACATGTACGGTGATTTGCTCGACATGAAGTCCCGCCCGGTGGAGACCATCATGGATCGTCAGGCACGTGGCTATACCGACGAGCAACTGCGCCTGATTTCCGAATATCTGTCAGCCCAGCCCGGCAACGGCGGCGATTGAGCGACGAGGAGACAAACATGCATCATTTCAACAGAAGAGATTTTCTCAGGTCGGCTGGCGCCATTGCCGCCTTTGCCGCCATTCCCCGTGCAGTCAGCGCGGCCGTCACCAGCCCGCGCGTGGTAGTGGTCGGCGGCGGCTTCGGCGGGGCGACGGTGGCCAAGTATCTACGCATGTGGGGCGGCAATGTCCAGGTCACCCTGGTCGAACCCAATGCCACGCATATTTCCTGCATTCTTTCCAATCTGGTCGTGACCGGCGCCTTGTCGATGAGCCGTATCGTGCTCGCCTACGATGCGCTGAAAACGACGCATGGAGTTTCCATCGTGCAGGGCATGGCTCAGGCTATCGATCCGGCCGGAAATCGCCTGACGGTTCAGACCGCCTCGGGTACCCAGATTCTTCCCTATGACCACCTGGTTTTGTCGCCCGGTGTTGATTTCATGCCGGCGCCCGGCAACTGGAACCCGAACCTGACACCGCATGCCTGGCAGGCCGGTCCGCAGACGACCTTGCTCAAGAATCAGCTGGCCTCAATGCGCGCGAACGACACCTTTGTCATGACCGTGCCCAAGTCGCCCTATCGCTGCCCGCCAGGACCCTATGAGCGGGCCTGCGTGGTGGCCGATTATCTGCGTGCCAAGGGACGGACCGGGGCCAAGGTCGTTTTGCTCGATGCCAATGCAAGCATTCAGGCCGAGCCGGAAGCTTTCAGCCATGCGTTCAGCGTGACGCATGCCGGCCGTATCCAGTATGTGCCGAACGCTACCGTCCTCAGCGTCGATTCAGCCACACGCAGCATCGCTACGTCGGCCATGAACATCAGCAATGCCAAGGTCCTTAATTACATTCCCAACCAACGTGCCGGTACGATTGCGGCTGGTCTCGGCGTCAATGCCTCCGGCTTTGTGCCGGTCAATCCGCTCAGCTACGGGACGGCCAGTTTTCCGAACATTCACGTCATCGGCGACTCTTGTGCCGTGCCGGCCAGCGATGGCAAGGCCGTGCCGAAGTCCGGCCACATGGCCAACTCGCAGGCCAAGGTGTGCGCTGACGCCATTCTGCGCTCGCTGAGCGGGCAGACGCTCGATACCAACGTGGCGACCAATTCGGCCTGCTACAGCCCGATTACGGCGCGTACGGCATCGTGGCTTTCAGCCAATTTTGTCTATGGCGACATCTACGATGTGAACGGTACCGTCAAGGGCAAGGGCATGCATCGCACCGACCTGGGCGAAGCACCGACCAGCGGAGTCGATGGCGATAGCTATGTCGATATGTTTACCTGGGCTGACAGCATTTTTGCCGACAGCTTCAAGTAATTAGCCGGTATTGCCGCGGCCGCTCATCCAGGCGGCCGCTTTTTTTGGCCTTGCAGACTGGCTGACAGTATCTGCTCCCCGCTTCCAGAGACAGGGCTACCGGCCTTCAATGCCCTGGCTAGTCGGGGATTTTCGGTTCGACCAGATTGGCCAGTTGCAGCAGCGACTCCTGCCACCCGAGATAGCACATCTCGGTCGGAATTTCCGCCGGTATGCCTTCCTGCACCACGCTCAACTCGGTACCGCACAGCACGGCCTTCAGGCTTACCGTCGTCCGCATGACGCCGGGCAGGCCCGGGTCGTCGAATTTGTCCGTGTAACTGATCTTTTCGCCGGGTAGCAGTTCAAGATATTCACCGCCAAAAGAATGGCTTTTGGCCGTCGTGAAATTAGTGAAGGACATCTTGAAGCCCCCGCCAACCCGTGGGTCCAGGTGTTGAACCCGACAGGTAAAGCCATAGGGCGGCAACCATTTGGCCAGTGATTCGGCATCGAGAAAAGCCTTGTAGATGTGGGCGGGTTCCGCCTTGAGGACGCGGTGGAGTTGGACGGTGCCGGTGGCCATGACTTTCTTTCTTTGATTGTCGAATCGGTGTGGACCTCAGTCTATGCAAAAAGTTGAGTCAAGGCTTGAGTCCTTGTCATGGTGCGCTCAGGGCTGTGTCAACGTGGCCGATTTGAACAGGCCTTCCTTTTTTTCCGGGCCATCAAACCAGTTGCACGAAACGTCTCCGGCCAAAAACCCCTGTTGTCTTGCGGAACCCTCAATTATTTTGGATGTTTCCGGCTTGCCAAGCACGATGGCCACGGTCATCTTTGGGCCACCGGATTTGAGTTGAACGACGTCACCCACAGAAAATTTATTCATTGCTTGCTCCCTGAATGCAGAAAATTCGAAGTACAGCATGCATTGCTATGCAACTGGCATTTTTTCAGCATACGTGCCGCCGATTTTCATGTCAATTGGCTGTTTTCGGCGTTGGTGGGGGCTGCCCGAGCTTTTCTCGATATACCCTCGATGGCGGGGGTTTACATGCCTTGTTCAGAGTAATACTCTTCAGTAAGAGTAAGAAAATCGAGGCGCCCATGAAAATTACCAGCAAAGGCCAGGTCACCATTCCTCTCGCGGTGCGCGAGAAGGCGGGCCTGCATCCGCACAGCGAGGTCGAGTTCGAGGTTCGGGACAATGGTGATGTGGTCATTCGGCCCATGCAGCCTGCGTCTCCCGGCATTCGTGAGGCTTTTGTCAGGGCGCGGGGTTCGGCTAATGCGGCGCAGTTCAAGAGCATGAGCACGGACGAGTTCATGGCTTTCCTGCGTGGTTGAAGTGCTCAATACGCCTGAGGCCAGGGAGCCGTCGGCACGCTATCTTGCCGCTGCCGCGTCGGCGACCCTGGTCGATAGCTGCGTGCTGATCGATGTCCTGGCGGATGACCCGGCGTGGGCGGAGTGGTCGCTCGATCAACTGGACAGGCTGGGCCGGCAGGGGCCGCTGGTGATCAATCCCCTGATCCTGGCCGAGATCAGCCCGCGCTACGAAAAAGCCAGCGATCTCGAGGCCGCGCTGGCCGGCTTGCCGCTGGTCCGCGAGCCATTGCCATGGGATGCGGCTTTTCTGGCCGGCCAGGCCTTTCGGGTCTATCGGCTGGGTGAGGGGGTCAAGACATCGCCGATGCCCGATTTTTATATCGGCGCCCATGCCCTGGTGCGTGGCATGCGCTTGTTGACCCGTGACGTGCAGCGTTATCGCAACTACTTCCCGAGGCTGGCCATCGTCGGGCCGGGGGAGGCATGATGCTGCGCTGTCTTGATGAATGTCTGGAGCAGGAATCGTGAGTGACTTGTTTGCCCAAGTGGGCATTGACCGTAGCGCCCCCCTTGCCGAGCAACTCCGCCCGCAGACGCCGGACGAGGTGATCGGCCAGCAGCACCTGCTCGGCGCCGGCAAGCCGCTGCGCCTGGCCTTCGCGTCGGGGCAGCCGCATTCGATGATCCTCTGGGGGCCGCCCGGGGTAGGCAAGACGACCCTGGCGCGGATGATGGCGACGCAGTTCCAGTGCGAGTTCATCGCCCTGTCGGCGGTCTTCTCCGGCATCAAGGAAGTGCGCGAGGCGGTGGCGCAGGCCGAGATGTGGCGGGGGCAGGGGCGGCGGACCATTCTTTTTGTCGATGAAATTCACCGTTTTAATAAGGCGCAGCAGGATGGCTTTCTGCCCTTTGTTGAATCCGGTCTGCTCACCTTCATCGGTGCGACGACAGAAAATCCTTCCTTTGAACTGAACTCCGCCCTGCTGTCACGAGCTTCCGTCTACGTGCTCAAGTCGCTCGACGACGCCGAGATGGGCCAGCTTTTCGACCGCGCCTGCCAGCAGGCGCTGGCCGATCTGCGCTTCGAGGCGGCCGCGCGCGAACGCCTGATCGGTCTGGCCGATGGCGATGCGCGGCGCTTGCTCAACCTGCTCGAACAGGTCCGCACAGCGGCGCGCACGGCCGGCCTTGCAACGGTCGATGGCGAATTCATCGAGAAGACCATGGCGCAAAGCCTGCGCCGTTTCGACAAGGGCGGCGATGCCTTCTACGACCAGATTTCCGCCCTGCACAAATCCGTGCGCGGCTCGAACCCGGACGGTGCGCTCTACTGGCTGACCCGCATGCTCGACGGCGGCGCCGACCCGCGCTACCTCGCCAGACGCATCATCCGCATGGCCTGGGAAGACATCGGCCTGGCCGATCCGCGTGCCATGCAACTGGCCAACGATGCCGCCGAAACCTACGAGCGCCTGGGCTCGCCGGAAGGCGAACTGGCCCTTGGTCAGGCGGTGATTTATCTCGCCGTTGCCGCCAAGTCGAACGCCGGCTACAACGCCTACAATCAGGCAAAAGCCTTCGTGAAGCAGGACGGCTCGCGCCCGGTGCCCAACCATCTGCGCAATGCCCCGACCAAACTGATGAAGGATCTCGGCCACGGTCACGCCTACCGTTATGCCCACGACGAGCCGGAGGCCTACGCCGCCGGCGAAACCTACCTGCCCGACGGCATGGCCGAACCCGGCTGGTACGAACCGACACCGCGCGGGCTGGAAGGGCAGATCGGCCAGAAACTGGCGCATTTGCGGGAACTGGATCGCAAGGCGGGCAAGAAATAATCGCCGGCAGGCGGCTGCTCAGTCGCCTGGCTTGGCGTTCATGACGCCCTTCGGGGTCAGGACCAGGCCCCTCTTTTCATAAAGAAGCACCGGGCAGCGTTTGGCATCGTGGTAGATGCCGACGCAGTCGAGGCACTGGAAGCAGGCGTCGTAGCGGATTTCGCCGGTGGGTTCGATGGCATCGTAGGCGCACTTGGCCTTGCAGCTCTGGCAGGGCTTGCCGCATTCGTTGCGGCGGGTCAGCCAGTCGAAGCGGCGCAGTCGGCCACCGAGCGACATCACGGCGCCGAGCGGGCAGATGAAGCGGCAGAAAAACTTGTAATAGAAGGCACCGAGCCCAAGCAGGCCGACCGCGTAGGCGACAAACGGCCAGCTCCGGTCGAAGCCGACCGTAATCGCCGTCTTGAATGGTTCCAGCTCGTTCAGGCTTTCGCCTTGCTGCGGCAGGAAGAGTGCAGCGCCGACGAGTATGGCGAGCGCAATGTAGCGGCCACCTTCCAGTCGTTTGGCGAGGGATAGCGGAATGTGCAGGCGGGGCAGGTGCAGGCGGCGGGCAAGCAGGCCGATGAATTCCTGCAGGGCGCCGAAGGGGCAGAGCCAGCCGCAGAAAGTGCCGCGGCCCCAGATAAAAAAGCTGAGCAGCGTGAAGGCAATGAGCAGCAGCGAAATCGGGTCATAAAGGAAGCTGGACAGGCCCTGGCCGGATTTCAATGACTTGATCGCGCCGGTCACCTGGACGATGGATAGCTGCCCCTGGATGATCCAGCCGACGTAGATCAGCGTGAAGGCGAGAAAGCCGAGGCGGAATATCCTGAGGCGGCGGGCGCTGACTGAAATCCAGCGGGGGCGGGCGAGGCTGAGGCTGAGGACGAGCAGTGCCGTGGCCAGTACACAGAGATCGAGCCAGCGTTGTTGCCAGGCTAGTAGCCATTCCGGCAGCGGTTCTGGCGGATAGGTGAAAAGGCGGCCGGGCGGAGCGTACTTGAGGCTGACTTTCTGGTGGGTCAGGGTGGGCAGGATCATGCCCTTGGCGCGGGTGATGGTCAGCGTCAGATCGAGCGGCCGGCCGGGGTCGAGTCCGGCTTCGGCGTAAACGCCAAAGATTCGTGAGGTGTTGAGATCTGGCGCCCCGGCAATGTCCTTGGGCTCGAAGCCCTGATCGCGCAGTTCGAGAAAAAGGCCGTCCTGGATCATGCTCAACCGGGAGGATTGGCCGCCCGGCACGAAGTTGTCGTCGACAATCGGATAGCGCCCGACCGAGGCAATCCACCACAGGTGCCGGTTCTCGAAATTTCGTTCCATCGCCGCCTGATATTGCGTGTCGCCGAGGAGGGCGCGGCCGATGCTCGGGGTGTTCAGGTAGGCGATGTAGATGTCGGTGAACACGGCATCGGGCTGAGCCAGGCCTTCTTCGTCGACCCCGGCGCCGTCGGTACCGACGAATAGTTTTTCCACCTCGGCATTGCTCAGAAGCAGGTGGCCGACCATGCCGTTCTTGAGCATCTCGGCAAAGCCTGGCGTTTCGGTGACATCGCTGCGTACCTGGGCGGCCGGGCCGCGCTTGCTGCGGTCGGCAAATCCGAGTTTGGCGCGGGCGACTTCGAGGGCGGCGCCGAGCACGCTCTGATTGACGATGCGCACCGAGGCGGTGGCCTTGGCCACGCCATCCAGCGTCGTCTGGAAGCCCTGGGTGTTGCTGGCTTGCCCGGTGCGATTGCGGGCGGCATTGAGGGCGATCAGGAACTGCTGCTTGATGTTGCGGCCAGCGTACTGGGTGACGAACTCGCGCAGCGGCGGCTCGCCCAGGCCGCCGAGAAAGACCGG
>CAIYYE010000397.1 GCA_903930395.1 uncultured beta proteobacterium | reverse complement strand
TCCATTTGGCCGTTACCGGCATGCTCGATGAATTGCCGGATATTATTGTTTCCGGAATAAATAACGGCGCCAATATGGGCGACGACACCATTTATTCCGGCACGGTGGCTGCGGCGACCGAGGGTTATTTGCTCGGCATTCCCTCCATTGCTATTTCACTGACCAGTTTTGAAGGCATTAATTACGCAACGGCCGGGATTGTCGCGCGTGAATTGGTCGAGCGCTTTATTCGCGATCCAATCCGCGAGCCCGTCCTTTTGAATGTCAATGTCCCGGATATTCCCTATGCTGAAATAAAGGGCATGGAAGTCACCCGCCTTGGCCGTCGACACAAAGCCGAACCAGTTGTGAAAATGATGTCGCCGCGTAATGAGGCGGTTTATTGGGTCGGTGCTGCCGGTGCCGCAGCCGATGCCGGGCCAGGGACCGATTTCAACGCAGCCGAGCGCGGCGTCGTGTCGATTACCCCCTTGCAGATTGATCTGACGCACGCTGCCCAGTTGCCATCGATTCGTCAGTGGGTGAGGTAAGTAGCGGCGTGTTGCACGGTATCGGCATGACTTCGCAGCGGACGCGGACGCGCATGATCGAGCGTCTGCGCGAAAAGGGCATCCGCAACGAAACCGTCCTCAAGGCGATGGCCGCGGTGCCGCGCCACGTCTTTGTCGAAGAGGCGCTCGCCTCGCGGGCCTATGAAGACACCGCACTGCCGCTCGGCATGGGGCAGACCATTTCGCAGCCCTATGTCGTGGCACGCATGATCGAGCTGCTTTTGAATGGCCGCAAGACGCTGGGCAAGACACTCGAGATCGGCGCCGGCTGCGGCTATCAGGCGGCAGTCCTGGCCCAGCTGACCAACGAGGTCTATGCCGTCGAGCGCCTGGCGCCCCTGCTGGAAAAAGCCAAGGCCAACATGCGCACCTTGCAGCAATTCAATGTTCGCCTCAAACACGCCGACGGCCAGTTCGGATTGCCCGAGGCCGGCCCGTTTGACAGTATCATCGTCGCAGCGGCCGGGGCCAGCGTGCCGCCGGCCTTGCTCCAGCAGCTGGCGCCGGGGGGGCGACTGGTCTTGCCAGTCGGGGCTGCCGAGCAGTATCTTAGCTTCATCGAACACACCCCCCAGGGTTATGTCGAAACCCGGCTTGATGCCGTGCGCTTCGTCCCGCTACTTTCAGGAACGCAATGATTCGAATCGTCGCTGCAATTTTCCCCGTACTCCTGTTGGCAGCTTGCTCCCAGCAACCGGTGACCTCTGTCGACCGTTCAGTCGCGGCGCCGAGAGCGACGCCGGCACAGCCCTCGGGCCCCGGCTATTACACCGTCAAGCGCGGCGATACGCTCTACCGCATTGCCCTTGAGAACGGCCAGGATCATCGTGATATCGCCAGCTGGAACAATATTGCCAATCCGTCGGCCATCAAGGAAGGGCAGGTTCTGCGTGTGGCGCCGCCGGCTGCAGCCGAGCCGGCCGGCGATGCTGCCGTCGTCAGCAAGCCGATTGCCGTGGGCGCCATTGTCGAATCCCGCTCACTCGATCAGCCTGCCGGCAATGTAGCCACGGCCGTTGCTGCGCCGAGCGGCTCTCTCAAGCGTGAACCGAAGGTTGGCAAGGAGCCGTATTCGGACGAAGCCTACGCCCGCCTGAACAGGGTGGGGGGCGAGCCCGCCAAGCCCGCCGAGCTCAAGCCGGAAAGCAAACCAGAAGCGGCGCTGGCAGCGCCCGCCGCCTCGGCCAGTCCGGATGACGTGCCGTGGATGTGGCCGACCTCTGCCAAGCTCTCGGCGCCCTACAGTGATGCCGGCAACAAGGGTCTCGATTTTGCCGGCAAGGCCGGTGATCCCGTGCTGGCGGCCGGTGATGGCAAGGTCGTCTATGCCGGCAGTGGCTTGCGCGGTTTCGGTGAGCTGGTCATCGTCAAGCACAACGCCACCTATCTCTCGGCCTACGCCCACAATCGCAAGATTCTCGTCAAGGAAGGCCAGCAGGTCAGCCGCGGCCAGAAAATTGCAGAAATGGGCAACACCGATGCGGACTCGGTCAAGCTGCACTTCGAAATCCGCAAACAGGGCAAGCCGGTCGATCCGGCGCAATATCTGCCGAAAAGATGAGCGAACTCGGCGAGGGCGTGGATGACGAGTTCGAGGGGCAACCCGATGATTCGGTTTTGCTGCCCGAACCCGAGCATGTCGCACCTGAAATCGAGCTGCTAGAGGACGTCACCCAGCTCTACCTGAGTGAGATTGGCGCCAAGCCGCTGCTCACGCCAGAGCAGGAACTGGCGACGACGCGGCTGGTCCGGGCTGGTGATTTCGCCGCCCGTCAGCGCATGATCGAGCACAACCTGCGCCTCGTCGTAAACATTGCCAAGCATTACCTGAACCGGGGCATCCCGCTGCTCGACCTGATCGAGGAGGGCAATCTCGGCCTCATTCACGCGCTGGAAAAATTCGACCCGGAGCGCGGCTTCCGTTTCTCCACCTACGCCACCTGGTGGATACGCCAGAACATCGAGCGCGGCATCATGAACCAGTCGCGCACCATCCGGCTGCCCGTGCATATCGTCAAGGAAATCAACGTCGTCCTGCGCGCCATGCGGCATCTGGAATCAGCCGACAAGCGCGACTCGACGGTTGAACGCATTGCCGCGCTGATCGACCGCTCGGTCGAGGATGTCCGGCGCACGCTGTCGCTCAACGAACATATCGCCTCGCTTGATGCGCCGCTCGACATCGATCCCAGTCATACCATCGCCGAAATCATTGCCGACGATGGCGGTGGCGACCCCGAGTCCCTGCTGCAGTTGAGCGAAGTGGGTTCCCTGGTCGACGACTGGCTGGGTCAGCTGACCGAGCGCCAGCGTTCAGTC
>CAIYYE010000396.1 GCA_903930395.1 uncultured beta proteobacterium | reverse complement strand
GCCACTGCCCAGTCGCTCTCCCAGTCGTCCAGCGAACAGGCCGCTTCGGTCGAGGAAACCACGTCGTCGATGGAGCAGATGACCGCTTCCATCTCGCAAAATACCGAAAACGCCAAGGTCACCGACGGCATGGCCTCCAAGGCTGCCAAGGAAGCTGCCGAGGGTGGCGAAGCGGTCAGCAAGACGGTCGACGACATGAAGAGCATCGCCAGCAAGATCGGCATCATCGATGACATTGCCTACCAGACCAATCTGCTGGCCTTGAATGCCGCCATCGAAGCTGCTCGCGCCGGTGATCATGGCAAGGGGTTCGCGGTGGTCGCGGCAGAAGTCCGCAAACTGGCGGAGCGTTCGCAAGTCGCCGCCCAGGAAATCGGCAATCTGGCTTCGTCTTCCGTAAAACAGGCTGAACGTGCTGGCTCGCTGCTTACCGAGATGGTCCCGACCATCCGCAAGACTTCCGACCTCGTTCAGGAAATCGCCTCCGCGTCTTCCGAGCAGTCGTCCGGTGTCGCCCAGATCAACGGCGCCATGGGCCAGCTCAACCAGGCTACCCAGCAGAATGCTTCAGCCTCCGAAGAACTGGCCGCCACGGCCGAAGAACTCGGCTCGCAAGCCGAGCAGCTTCAGCAGACGATGACTTTCTTCCAGCTTGACGAAAGCCAGCGTGGCGCAACCCGCAACTTTGCACCGCCGGCCGGGCGCGCACCGACAGGCTCCAAGCCGCGCGTTGCTGCCCGTGCTGCTGCGGTTCAGGTCAACGAAGGTGACTTCGAGCGCTATTGAGGATTCATCATGGGACAGCTCGTGCAAGCCAAGGGAAGTGCCGTCGTCGCCAAAGTCGACGAAGCGCCTTCCCAATATCTGACTTTTTCCCTCTCCGGCGAGATGTTTGGCGTCGGCATTCTCAACGTCAAGGAAATCATCGAGTACGGGAATCTGACCGAAATCCCGATGATGCCTAATTTCATTCGCGGCGTGATCAACCTGCGCGGCGCCGTCGTGCCGGTCATTGATCTCTCCGCACGCTTTGGCGGCAAAACCACCGAAGTCGGCAGACGGACCTGCATCGTCATTGTCGAAGTGCCGGATGAGGATACCCGCCACGATATCGGCATCATCGTCGATGCGGTCTCCGAAGTGCTGGAAATTCCAGGCAGCGAAATCGAGCCCCCGCCTTCTTTCGGGGCAAAAATCCGTGCCGATTTCATTTTTGGCATGGGCAAGATCGCCGGGAAGTTTGTCATCCTCCTCGATATCAACAAAGTGCTTTCAGTCGAGGAAATCGCCCAGCTGACCGGGAAAGATAGCGGTGGCGAAAGTGAGGCAGCGTAAGTTACATACATGGATTGAATAAGGGTAGGCGAGCAGCGGAGACAAAACCTTCATCACCTAACAACGCTGCTCTTGCCGGCTTTCACCTGATGTACGGATGCGCCGAACCCATGGACTACAGCAAACTTTCATCCCAGGAAATCGAGCGCCTCGCCCGGACCATCCATCCGGGCGCATGGGCCATAGAGCCTGACCGTCCTCTGTCTACGCTCCTTGGCTCGTGCATCGCCGTCTGCCTGTTCGACCCTCAGGCGCGCGTTGGCGGACTGAATCACTTCATGCTGCCCAGCATCCGGCGTGGCAGCAATGATGATGTCGATTCCCTGCTCTCTGGTGCCTATGCCATGGAAGCGCTGCTCAACGCCCTGCTTCAGCGCGGTGCCAAGAAAGTCCGAATCCAGGCCAAGGCCTTTGGCGGCGGCACGATCATCAATACTTCCGGAAACCTTATGACCATCGGCGCCCGCAATGCCGACTTCACCAAGGAATGGCTTAATCGCGAAGGCATTCCCCTGCTCGCCTCGG
>CAIYYE010000395.1 GCA_903930395.1 uncultured beta proteobacterium | reverse complement strand
GGCTGCGCCTGTCGTCGACCGGGAAAATTCTTGCCAAATCCCGCCTGCCTGGCGCCGGGCATCCGGCCGTCGCCATCATCAACGACGAGCAAGCCGTTGCCTTCCTGCGCGACACCGGATCGAGCCCCAACACCCTCAGGGCCATGGCGACAGCCGATAGCGGTGCGCACTGGCAGCCGGGAGAAGCCCTCGCCACGGTCAATCCCAACGCCCCGGTCGCCCTGCTCCGCCTGAAGAGCGGCCGCCTGCTCCTGGCCGGCAATCCGCCAACCGGCCGTCAGGCCATCCTGCTCTGGCTATCGGCCGATCAGGGCAAGACCTGGCAGGAAATGCGTACGGTCGAATCCGCCCCCGACGGCGGCGCCGACTATGGCAATCCATCCCTGCTGCTCGGCCGCGATGGCCGCATTCATCTCGCCTACGACTGGCGACAGCAGGGCATCAAGCATGTCGTCTTCAGCGAAGCCTGGATAGACGGAGGACAGCCATGAACGCCCTGGCCGCCTACGGACTCCTCGCCCACAGCCTGATTTTCGGCGCCCTGGCCGTGCTCATCCCGCTCGGTGAGCTACGCACCCGCGTTGCCCTGGCCGCCACCACGCTCTCCCTGCTGGTCGGCATTGCACCGGGCATGCACGCGCTTTTCGGCACACCGTCGCTGACCCTCGTGGCACTGGCGGTTCTTCAACTGGCCGATAAAACGCCATCGCCCTTCACTCACCGACCGGCCCTGGGCCTGCTCGTCTTTGCCCTGCCTTTTTATGCCGCGTCGCTCGGCTTCGGTTCCTTCGATCCGTATGCCCTCGGCTACCAGCCGACCCTGCTCCTCACCGCACTGCTGCCGCTGGGTCTGTTCTTGTGGTGGAAACGACAGGATAGCTGGCTGGCGATACTCGCAGTCGATCTCGCCGGCTACGCCAGCGGTGTTTTCGCCAATCTGTGGGATGTCCTGCTCGACCCGCTGCTGGTACTGCTGGCACTCATCGTCGTGCTGCGCCAGCAGGTCATCCGCTTTATCGCGTCAAGGCGTCGCTGATCAGGCGGCGGATGCTGCCCGCCTCGAAAGGCTTGTCGCAGATGGCCGAAACACCTGCCCGCTCGACGGCGGCCAGACGCCCCATGTTCTGCTCGCTGGTCACCATGAGCACCGGCACTTCGGCCTGCCAGCTTTGCGTGCGGATATATTCGGTCAGTTCACGACCGTCCATTTCCGGCATGTTGTAGTCGGTGATGACGAGATCAACCATGGCCTGCTCGAGATAGGCCACGGCTTCCTTGCCATTGGTCGCCTCGGTGATGCGCTCGATGCCCAGCTCGGTGAGCAGCCGACGCAGATGGCGGCGCGACGACAGGCTGTCATCGACGACGAGGACGCGCAGGTTCTCGATTTCGGAGACATCCAGGTCTTCCGGCGGGTTCAGGTAGTCAGCGGCGGCATAGAGCGCTCGCGAGAGCTGCTCTTCGTCGAAGGGCTTGGCGACGATGCTGCAGGCACCGGACTGGCGCACGGGTTCAAGCACCTGCGGCCGGGTCTCGCTGGAAACGAGGATGAAAGGTACCGTTTCAAGATCCTCGTCGGCGCGCATGGCAGAGACCAGATCGGTCCCCGCCATATCGGGCAGATAGAGACTGCTGATCACGATGACGCCGGCGCTTTCGGACTTCAGCGAGAGCAACGCAGCACTGGCCGTGTCCACCGTGGTGACTTTCCTGACGCCCTGGTGCTCAAGCATGCGGCTGACCAGATGCGCCTGCATATTGGATGGCTCGACGAGCAGAATGGACAGGTCGGCCAGGGAGGTAGTCAGCGCCATGCGATCACTCCGCAACGTAGGGGAATGATTGCACTATAGCAGCGGGCAGCCCGGCTCGGGCCACCCGGATTAGCCTTTAGCGCGCCAGACGGCTGGCGATATCGGCAACGCGCTGGCCGTAGCGCCTGGCGGTATCGAGATCGCCTTGCGGTATCTCGTCGACACTGGCATCGGACGGCGAGCGGATGAGCAAACCGACCGAGCCGCCGAGATGATTCACATCCGCATGCGTGGCCGCCTTGCTGTTGGCCGGCAGCATGCCGAGGCTGACCCACAGGCCGCCGTGTTGCGAGGCCAGCGTCTGCAACTGGATCATCGTCGCGCCCTTGTCGCCGACCGGGCTGGCGCTGTTGGTGAAGCCGCCGAACACCTTGTCCTGCCAGGCGCGGCCGTACCAGGGCTTGGACGAGGCATCGGCAAACTTCTTGAACTGCCAGCTCGGGCCGCCCATGTAGGTCGGTGTGCCGAAGATGATGGCATCGGCCGCCGCCAGTTTTTCCCAGCCACCTTCGGGCAGGTTGCCTTCGGCATCGATGGCCAGCAACTCGGCAGCGGCACCTTCCGCGACGACTTCGGCAACGCGTTTGGTATGGCCGTAGCCGGAGTGATATACGACAACTGTCTTGCTCATGCTGTTTTCCTTTTTGAGTTTGTTGGGGTGGGGTCAGGCAACAGGCGGCAGGTCGAAGAGCAGAAACTCAACCTCTTCACTCGCCAGAAACTGGAGTGCGGTTTCATCGGCAATCTTGGCGCCATCGCCGGCCACCAGCTTTTTGCCATTCAATTCCAGCGCACCGTAAATTACCTGGACATAGGCCAGCCGACCTGTTGGCAGGCGGTAAGCGATGCTTTCGCCGGGCGCCAGCAGGCTGGCCCACAGGCGGGCGTCCTGGCCGATGGTCGTGCTGCCCTCGGCGCCATCCGGCGAAGCGACCAGCCGCCAGCGGCCGCGCAGCTCGTCTAGCGGCAGAGCCTGCTGCTCATAGCTGGCCGGCGTACCGCGCTGCGCCGGCTCTATCCAGATTTGCAGCAGATGCGTTTCTTCATCCGCCGATGGATTGGCCTCGCTGTGCAGAAT
>CAIYYE010000394.1 GCA_903930395.1 uncultured beta proteobacterium | reverse complement strand
TCTGACGACAACGCAGACTCAAGTTCAACACAACGGTTCGCAATCTTTTCTCTAATCTCCATGAATTTTCCATCTGTAAACGCGACACCATAAAATATCGCAGCTCAAGAAAGCGAGTTCAACCCAACCCATCACCACTTTCCGGGAAATGATCCAGAAGCCGCGTTCGCAGCAAGATTGCGTGCCTTCCTAAGGTAGTTCGCGCTGAAAAACACCCATCTCATTGATTTTACGCTGAAACGCTGCTGTTTTTCTCGCCACCGCCTGCAGGGTTTTGTATGATTTCATTCAGAACCCTGCAATTTTGGTTTTGCCCATGAAACATCGTCCGCGCCCTCCGGAACAGAATGACCTGCTGCGCCCTCGGCTGGTCGACATGATCGACCAGCGGCATGAATTGGTGAAACTGGCGGCATTGATCGACTGGGAGCTATTCGAGCGCGAATGGGCGGGGTTCTTTCCGTCCGGCAAGGGTCGGCCCGCGACGGAGCCGCGGCTAGTGGCGGGGCTGCTTTATCTCCAGCACGCCTATCGGCTGTCAGACGAGGCGGTGGTCGCGCGTTGGGTCGAGAACCCGTATCACCAGTACCTCACCGGCGAGACGTTCTTCCAGCATCAGCCGCCGATCGACCCCTCCTCGCTGACTCGTTGGCGTGGTCGCATTGGTGAGGAAGGCGTCGAATGGCTTCTGACCCAGACCATTCGGGCCGGGCAGAAGTCCGGTGCCATCGACGACGACAGCGTCAAGCGCGTGGCGGTGGACACGACCGTGATGGAGAAGAATATCGCCTACCCCACGGACGCCCGGCTTTACGAGCGGGCGCGGGATCAACTGGTCGACCTGGCGCAGGAGGCCGGGGTGGAGTTGCGGCAATCGTACGCGCGCCTTGCTCCCAGGGTCGCGCTGCAGGTTGGCCGCTACGCCCATGCCAAGCAGTTCAAGCGCATGCGCAAGGCATTGAAAAAGCTTAAAGGCTACACCGGCAGAGTCATGCGGGACCTCCGCCGTCATCTACAGGATATCCCCGAGGGCCGCCTGCGGGATCGCATCATCGCCAAGCTCGCCCTTGTCTCACACCTGCTACATCAATCGCCCAAGGGGGCGGACAAGATCTTTGCCCTGCATGAACCCGGGGTGGATTGCATCTCCAAGGGCAAGGCCCGGGTGCGCTATGAATTCGGCTGCAAGGTCAGTGTCGCCACCACACTGGACGAAGGCTTCGTGGTCGGCATGCGCAGCTTTCCGGGCAATCCCTACGATGGCCACACCTTGAAAGACACGCTGGAACAGGTGACGATCCTGACCGACCAGCGTCCCGATCTGGCCGTCGTCGACCGCGGGTATCGCGGTCACGGCGAAGCAAAGACCCGCGTGCTGATCAGCGGCACAAGGCGCGGTTTGACGCCAAAGTTGATCGCGGATCTCCGCCGCCGAAGTGCCATCGAGGCGGAAATCGGCCACATGAAAACCGACGGTCGCTTGTCGAGATGCCCGTTGAAAGGCACCGTCGGCGACGCTCTCTTTGCCGCACTCTGCGCCTGCGGCCACAACATCCGCAAGATCCTGGCCCACCTCAGGGCTTGGCTTGCCTGGATTGTCGCCGCCATTCTGAACGCAGACGACCACCCAGGACGCCAGGATCGGCATGTCACATCGGCCTGAATGAATTGTTCAAGGCGAACTACGTGCCTTGACCTCATCCGGCCAATGCCGCCGTCCTGTCGGCCCATCCAGAACCTCGATGCGCGAAACTCCCTTGCGAATGGGAACCTCCATCCGGTGCTCATTTTGGTGCTCCATCGCAAAACCCCTGCAAACTCAGTTGCAGGGCGGCATGCCCGAAATCGCCCCAGGCCGAAACCACGGGGCTGACGCATCGCTTACGAACGAGCACTTTGACCGGCTCAAACAGGTGGCAAGACCAGAATCGCCTTTGCCATTAAAAATGCCGAGGGCCTATGTGATCATCCGGGCTGGAACACCTATGGTATCTTCAGCGCGTTCTTGTCTTTGGCGGTCACAAACCAGGCCGGTGCGTCGCCATTGCCCGACCAAGTCTGCCGGATGTTCTTTGGGTTGCGATAGATGGCTACGGCCCTACCACGCTTGGAGACGGTCCGGACTGCCGCCACAACCTCTTGATAGGAGAGGCCGTGCTGCTTCACGATCCCCTGGATCTGTTGCAACGCCTCCTTCTTCTTGTTCT
>CAIYYE010000393.1 GCA_903930395.1 uncultured beta proteobacterium | reverse complement strand
GCACAGGCAGCGCGTCGGGCCGGAAAGAATCCGGCGTACCCGCCCAGCCGCGCGCATTCAGCCCGCGAGCTTCGAGAATGTGCTCGATCAGCGGCCCGATCAGGCCCTGGGTCATCTTCTTGACGTTGCCGGCCACCGCCGCCATGAACTCCTCGACGAACTCGGGCACCGGCACCACTTTCGCTCTTATCTTCTGCGGCAGGGTCTTGGTCAACTGCACCAGCTTTTCCTTGAGCAGGCCGGGCACCAGCCATTCCATGCGCAGGACCGGAATCTGGTTCAACTGCGCCAGCGGCAGGGTCAGGGTCACGCCATCGCGCGGCGAACCGGGCTCGAAGTGGTAACTCAGGGCGTAATCGACGCCGCCGACCTTGAGGTGATGCGGGAAGGCTTCCGTCGTCACACCTGCCGCCGAATGGCGCATCAGGTCGTCCTTGGACAGAAAGAGCAGCTTGGCGTTGTCGCGCTCTGCCTCTTTGCGCCAGTGATCGAAAGTCGCGCCGTTGTGGATGCCCTCGGGAATCAGCGAGTCGTAGAAGGCAAAGATCAGTTCGTCATCAACCAGCACATCCTGCCGCCGCTGCTTGTGTTCGAGATGCTCGATCTCGCGGATCAGTTTCTGGTTGTGCTGGAAGAAGGGCCAGCGTTTGGCGAACGCCTCGTCGATTTCCTCACCGACCAGGCCCTGACGGATGAAAATTTCCCGCGCCTCGGTCGGCGCCATCGGGCCGTAATGAATGCGCCGCTTGGGATTGATGACGACACCGTAGAGCGTCGTGCGCTCCCAGCCCGAGACCTGCATGGACTTCTTTTCCCAGTGCGCATCGAAGTAGCTGCGCTTGACAAGGTGAGCGCCCACTTTCTCCAGCCAGTCCGGTTCGATTCGGGCGACGCAGCGGCCGAAGAGGCGCGTCGTCTCGGTTATCTCGGCCGCCATGATCCACTTGCCGGCCTTCTTCTGCAGCGGCGACGAGGGATGAATCAGATAGCGAATACCCCGCGCGCCGAGATAGAAACCCGACTCGTCGGCCTTGCAACCAAGATTGCCGAGCAAGCCGGCAAGCAGGGCCTGATGGATGGCGTCGTAGGTACCGGGCAGGTCGCTTTCCTTCCAGCCAAGTTCGGTCACCATCGCATGCAATTGCCCATGCACCTCGCGCCACTCGCGCAGACGGAGGTAGGACAGGAAATGCGCGTGGCAGGAATCGATCAGCTGCTTGTTCGACTTCTTGTGCTCGACGGCATTTTGGAACCAGTTCCACAACTTCCACCAGCCGAGGAATTCCGACTTCTCGTCGACAAACAACTTATGTTTTTCGTCAGCCGCCTGCTGACGCTCCTGCGGCCGTTCACGCGGGTCCTGCGCCGACAGTCCGGCGGCGATGACCATCACTTCCTTCAAACAACCGAGATCACGCGCCGCAACCAGCATGCGGCCAATCCTTGGGTCGAGCGGCAGCTTGGCCAGCGACGCGCCAATCGGCGTCAGCACGTTATCGTCATCAAGCGCACCAAGTTCCTGCAGGAGCGCATAGCCGTCGGCAATCGCCTTGGCCGGCGGCGGCTCGATGAACGGAAAGCTCTCGACATCGGTCAGGCGCAGCGACTTCATGCGCAGGATGACGCCGGCCAGACTGGAGCGGAGGATTTCCGGATCGGTGAAAGGCGGCCGTGCGTTGAAATCGAGTTCGTCGTAGAGACGAATACAGACGCCCGCCGCGACCCGGCCGCAACGACCCGCCCGCTGCCGCGCCGCCGCCTGCGAGACTTTCTCGATCTGCAACTGCTCGACCTTGTTGCGGTAGGAGTAACGCTTGACGCGGGCCAGCCCGGTGTCAATCACATAACGGATACCCGGCACGGTGAGCGAGGTTTCCGCCACGTTGGTCGCCAGCACAATGCGCCGCTGGCCGCCCGAGGGCTTGAAAATACGGTCCTGAT
>CAIYYE010000392.1 GCA_903930395.1 uncultured beta proteobacterium | reverse complement strand
GAGCGACCTTGCTGTGAGAATTGCCCTGGGGCTTGAATACTGTGGCAGCGCCTTCCATGGCTGGCAAAGCCAGGCCGGCGGCGGCACGGTGCAGGATGCGCTGGAGGCCGCGCTGCGCGAAATTGCCGGTGTGCCGGTCGGTGTCATGTGTGCAGGGCGGACCGATGCCGGCGTTCATGCCAGTCATCAGGTCGTGCATTTCGAGACCGAGATCGAGCGGCCGCTGACGGCGTGGGTGCGTGGCGTCAATTCCAATCTGCCGGCAGGTGTTGCCGTGCGTTGGGCGCAAGTGGTCGATGACGAATTCCATGCACGTTTCAGTGCCCGTGGCCGGCGCTATCGGTATCTCCTGCTCAACCGGCCACAACGGCCGGGGCTGTGGGCGGGGCGGGTTGGCTGGTGCCATGTGCCGCTTGAACTGGGTGCCATGCAGGCGGCCAGCGCTCGTCTGCTCGGCGAGCACGATTTCTCGGCTTTTCGCGCTGCTGGCTGTCAGGCCAAGTCGCCGCTCAAAACCATGACCCGCGCCGAGGTTCGCCAGCGCGGCAACATGTTCGTCTTCGATTTCGAGGCCAGTGCCTTCCTGCATCACATGGTGCGCAATCTGGTCGGCAGCCTGGTCGCCATCGGCAAGGGCGATCAGTCGCCCGGCTGGATGGATGAGCTTTTGAAAATGCAGGACCGCAAACTGGCGGCGCCCACCTTTTCGCCCGACGGCCTGTATTTTCGCGGCCCGATCTACGAGGCGCACTGGGGGCTGCCCGATCCCGATGATGACTTTCTCGATGGACTGCTGACATGAAAACCCGCATCAAGATGTGCGGCCTGACCCGCGAGGAAGATGTCGATGCTGCCGTGGCCGCCGGCGCCGACGCCATTGGTTTTGTCTTCTATCCGCCCAGCCCGCGATACGTCACACCGCAGCGGGCGGCCGAACTGGCGCGGCGGATTCCGCCTTTTGTCGATAGCGTCGGCCTCTTTGTCAACGAAGCGCCTGAGGTGGTTCGCGCCACCTGCGAAGCCCTGCCGATCAACGTCCTGCAGTTTCATGGTGACGAGGACGCGGCGTATTGCCGGCAATTCGCCCGGCCCTATCTGCGGGCAGCACGGGTGAGGCCGGGTCTCGATCTGGTAGAATTCGCCGGCTCGTTTCCCGATGCCCGGGGTCTGTTGCTGGATGCCTTTGTCGAGGGCTACGGTGGCGGCGGCCATGTCTTTGACTGGACGCTGATTCCCGCCGATCTCCCCGGTTTTTTGGTGCTCTCCGGCGGCCTGACCGCAGACAATGTCGGCGATGCCGTGCGCCGCGTGCGCCCGGTGGCAGTCGATGTCTCGTCCGGCATTGAAATGGGCAAGGGCATCAAGGATCACTCGAAAATCGCTGCCTTCGTGGCGGCAGTACGGAAAGCCGATGAGTCAATATAACTTCCCCGACGCGAAAGGCCATTTTGGTCCCTACGGTGGCGTCTTCGTGGCCGAGACGCTGTTTGGCGCGCTCGATGAACTGAAGGCCGCCTACGCCGCGGCACAGGACGATCCTGCCTTCCGTGCCGAATACGAATACGAACTGAAGCATTTCGTCGGTCGCCCGTCGCCGATCTACCACGCCAAGCGCTGGTCGGAGATGCTGGGCGGCGCGCAGATTTATCTGAAGCGTGAAGACCTCAATCACACCGGCGCCCACAAGGTGAACAACTGCATCGGCCAGGCCATGCTCGCCCGCCGCATGGGCAAGCCGCGGGTCATCGCCGAAACTGGTGCCGGCCAGCACGGCGTCGCGACAGCCACCGTTGCCGCCCGCTACGGCATGGAGTGCGTGGTCTACATGGGCAGCGAGGACGTCAAGCGTCAGGCTGCCAACGTTTACCGCATGAAACTGCTTGGTGCCACCGTCGTCCCGGTCGAGTCCGGCTCGAAGACCCTCAAGGATGCGCTCAACGAAGCCATGCGCGACTGGGTCACCAACGTCGAGAGCACGTT
>CAIYYE010000391.1 GCA_903930395.1 uncultured beta proteobacterium | reverse complement strand
CTTCACCAACCCGGCCTGGTTGCAGGCGCTGATCGCCCAAGGGGCGCTTGGCCAGAAGACCCGCTGCGGCATCTTCCGCAAGCAAGGCAAGGAAATCCAGGTTCTTGACCTGAAGGCGCAGGATTACCGCACTTCGGCTGGCGAAGTGGCGGATGAAGTCGCTGCCATCCTGAAAATGAAGAACCCGGCCGAAAAGTTTGTCGCCTTGCGCGGCTCGGCGCATCCGCAGGCTGAATTTCTGTGGGCCATCTTCCGCGATATCTTCCACTATGCCGCCGTGCAACTCGAGAATGTCGCCGATAACGCGCGCGACCTCGATCTGGCCATGCGCTGGGGTTTTGGCTGGGCGCAGGGGCCGTTTGAAACCTGGCAGGCTGCCGGCTGGAGCGAGATCGCGAAAGCCATTGCCGTCGATATTGCCAACGGCAAGACGATGAGTTCGACGCCGCTGCCGGCCTGGGTTCTGGAAGCCGGCAGGACGGGTGTGCATACGGCGCAGGGGTCGTATTCGGCCAGCAAGAACGCCTATGTCGCTCGCTCGACGCTGCCGGTTTATCAACGCCAGTTGTTCCCCGAGCGTGTGCTGGGCGAAACTGGCGCGACCCCTGATAAGTCGGGTCAGACGCTGTATGAGAACGACGGCGTGCGTCTCTGGAAACTGCCGGCGGTCGACGACAGAATCGGCATCATTTCGGTGAAATCGAAGATGCACACCATCGGCAACGAGGTGCTCGATGGCGTGATTGCCGCCGTGCGTGAGGCCGAAGAGACGCTCGATGGTGTGGTCATCTGGCACGAAGCGCCGTTCGCCGTTGGCGCCAACCTGCAGCAGGTGACGGACGCCATCGCGGCCGGCCAGTTCGATCTGCTCGAACAGACGGTCGAGAAATTCCAGCGCGCCTCGCAGACACTCAAGTACGCGCAGGTCCCGGTCGTCGCGGCGGTGCAGGGCATGGCGCTGGGCGGTGGCTGCGAGTTCGTCATGCATGCCGGCAAGCGGGTCATGGCGCTGGAAAGCTATGTCGGGCTGGTCGAAGCCGGCGTCGGGGTAATCCCGGCCGGCGGCGGCTGCAAGGAATTTGCCGTGCGCGCCGCCGACTGGGCGGCGCAATCGGCGACGCCGGGCGAGGTGTTCAACTACCTGCAGCCGGTGTTCCAGACCATCGCCATGGCCAAGGTGGCGAAGAGCGCGCAGGAGGTCGTCGATTTCGGCTTCGCCAAGCCAACCGACACCATCCTGTTCAACGCCCACGAACTGCTCTGGGTGGCGATCAAGGAGGCGCGCACGATGGCCGACGCCGGCTACGCGCCGCCGCCGATGGCGCGCGACATCCCGGTCGCCGGCAAGACCGGCATCGCCACCTTCGAGATGATGCTGGTCAACATGCAGCAGGGCGGCATGATCTCGGCGCACGACTACAAGGTCGCCAAGGCCGCCGCCATCGCGCTGTGCGGCGGCGAGGTCGAGACCGGCAGCCGGGTCGACGAGGAATGGCTGCT
>CAIYYE010000390.1 GCA_903930395.1 uncultured beta proteobacterium | reverse complement strand
GCTGTTCCATCATGGTCAAGGTCGCCATCGGCGCCGCGAAGCTCACGAAGTTGATCTGCAAGGCCGCGAAGACGCCCAGTCCGGTCAGGCCGAGCGGCTTGAGCAGCGGCGCCAGGCGCCCGACCAGCCAGTCGAGGACGCCACGCGCTTCGAGCAGGCGCATCAGCGAGAGCATGACGACCATGACCGGCAGCAGAACGAAGAAGGCCAGCTCGATGGCCGAACGACCAGCCTTGAGGATGATGTCGATGAGGATTTCCATGGCTCGGTTTAGCCGCTCACGACCCCTGCTTGATGGCGAGAATGGCCTGATTGCGCAGGGTGCGCAGCAGTTGCAGTTCCTTCTCGGGGATCGAAATCCCGCCCGGTTCATCGCGGTCGGCATAGATGAGTGCCACCGGACTGCCCTTGATATTGAGCGGAAAGAGGACGAATGAATTGGCCGGCACGGCCTTGCGGTACCAGTCGGGGATGCGCGCCGAAATCTTGGGATCGTTGATGTCGCTGATCAGCAGATCAACGCCCTTCGAGGTCGCAGCATGGAAAATATCGGGCGTGAAACTGAGCGGAAAGCGAAATACCCTGGCCACCTCGTTGGCCTCCGGCCCGAAGCCGAAACGCCCCTGCATGACCCCGGCCTTGGCATCGCGGATGCACAGGACGACGCGCTTGAAACCCCTCGCCCGGTACATGGTTTCCAGGATGATGCGCAGGATGTCGTTGAGCTGGAAGCCGTCGATCAAGGTATTGCTGATGTCCTGAATGCCCGCCGTCAGCACGGCCTGCGCATCGATCTCGGGGCTACCTGAAACACCGTGCACGCCACCGAGCGGATCGCCCTCCTTGATCACCGTGCTGTCGGCGAAATCACTGCCATCGGGGTCATCGACTAGCTTGTTGTCGGCTGCCCCGGCTTCGGCAAACGACCGCATCTGCTTGCCGAACGTCGTCTGCTGGAGATTGAGCTGGATGATGCGGGCAAAATCGGTCACTTCCTCGACCGCCCGCTGCACCGTCTGCAGCACATCCTTGCGTTCCAGCGCCAGGGCGTCGGCATAGCGGGCCATGGTCTTCTTGAGTTCCTGGTCGCGCAACTCCGGGGTGGCCAGGGCGATCACATCGCACAACTCGTTGGCAAAGCCGGACAGCATGCGCAACCGGTCTTCCAGAGCCACCGGTTTCTTGACCGCCCCGGCCGGCAGGCGCCGCATCGACGACACGATCAGGGGCGGGAAGCCCCACAGGCGGGCGACGGCAACCCCCATTTCCTCAAAGGAAATACCGAGCACCTGCTTCGCCGCGATTTCCTCGCTGCATTCCTTTTGGGCAATGACGCGGCGGATTTCCTCGGCATCTTCCGGAAAATAATATTGCGATAGCAAACGCCCGAGGCCATGGAAAAGCGAGCAGATGAAGGACTGTTCGAGATCGCGCAAGTGCGCCGTCGCGCCGATATCCTTGGCCAGCACGCCGGCCATGTTGGCGCGCAGGAAGTCTTCCTTCAACTGGTTGGCGTTGGCCTTGTTTTGCAGGTGGTCAAACAGCAAAACGGTAATCGCGATGTTGCGCACTGCCTCGAAGCCAAGCACGATCACGGCGCGCGACACGGTGCTGATGCTGCCGCCACCGGCTTGCCGGAAATAGGCGGAATTGACCAGGCGCAGCAGTTTGTTGGTCAGCGCAAAATCCTTGAGGATGGCATTGGACAGCTTGTCTATGCTCTCCGTCTCGCTGTTGGCGATCTTGTTGATGGTGCTGACCGACTCGGAAAGCGCCGGGAAGTCGCTCTTGTGGCGCATGCGCCGCAGCAGGAACTCCAGGGTTGCCTGACGACCGCCGGGGCTGGCCGCCAACTCATCGTCGGGGTCCAGATATTTGTCCAGCGCCTCGCCAAACCGGGCGGCCGTCTGGAACCGCAGTTGCGGATCGCGCGCCAGTGCCTTGTGCACAATGGCGCTCAGGGATTCGTCCACCGCCGTATCCGGGGGCAAGCGGATATCCTCACTTGCCAGGCGCTGCATGATCGCTGCCGTGCTATCGCCGACCACCGCCCGCTGCCCGGTCAGCATTTCGCAGAGGATCAGGCCGGCCGCAAAGACATCCGACCGTTCGCTGATCTCCCGCCGCAGGATGTACTCGGGCGCCATGTAGGCCGGCGTGCCGGTGATCCGGTCGGCCGGATCGGCTGAGGCATCGACCCGTGCCGCAATGCCGAAATCCATGACGTGCGGTTGGCCATTCTCGTCGAGCAGGATGTTCGACGGCTTCAGATCGCGATGGATGACGCCCTGGCCATGGGCATAGGCGATGGCATCGAGGATGGGGCGCAGGATGGAAATGGCCTTGACCGGTGGCAAGGCGCCGCTCTGCCGCAGGAAATCGCCGAGGTTCTTGCCCGGCACATACTCGAAGACAAGATAGAGGTCGCCATCGTGCTCGCCGGCCTCGAAAATCGGCACGATGCTCGGGTGGCGCATGCGGCTGACCGTGCGCGCCTCGTCAAGCAAGAGGCCCTTGAGCACCGGGTCGGGATGGGCGAAGTGCAGGGTCTTGATGGCGATTTCGCGCTGCAACTGCGGGTCGAAACCGAGATGGACAACACTTTGCGCACCCTGCCCCAACTCCCCGCGCAATTCGAAACGACCGATTTTTCTGCTCATTGTTCGCTGTCTTCTATCCAGACCAGATGCGGGATGCCGTCGGCGCCACCACACACAATGGCATTTTGACCATAGTCGGCGGCCAGGGCACAGGCATCCTCGACGGCAAGATCGGGGACAAAACAGCTCTCCTCCGTCGGCCACGCTTCAGTGTCCGCCATATGCTGCGCGACATAGGGTTCGTAGTTGCCTTCGAGCAATTCGCATTCGAGTTGCGACTGGCGCTCGGCATTGCTCGCGTCATCGGCCCGCTGGCCGCCGGGATTGTGCGCCGTAATCAGCGCGAACGCCGCGCAATCGGCCGTTTCCAGCCAGCAGCGCAGGATCTCGCTGGGCTGGCCGATGCGCAGTTCGCAGAATCCACCGGGCAGGTAGACCCGGTAAGTCGTCGCCTTGTAGGCGGCCTCCAGTTCACTCGTCTTCGCCATCGAAATCCGCCACACCAATCAATTGTTCGGCCTCTGCCACCGGCAGCGCCTCGACTTCCTTGAGCCGTCGCGTCAGTTGCCGCGTCCGGGTTTCGGCCTTGCTGATGCTGTTGCTCGCCTCGTCCAGCTTTTTCTTGGTGTGCGCCAGCGCCTCGCCAAACTTGCCGAATTCGGTTTTGACGGCGCCGAGCACGGCCCACACTTCGGCCGAGCGCTGCTCGATGGCCAGGGTCCGGAAACCCATCTGCAGGCTGTTGAGCATCGCCGCCAGCGTCGTCGGCCCGGTCAGGCTGACGCGCCAGTCGCGCTGCAGGGTTTCGGCCAGACCCGGACGGCGCAGGGCCTCGGCATAAAGGCCTTCGAGCGGCAGGTAGAGCAAGGCAAAGTCGGTGGTGTGCGGCGGCGAGACATATTTTTCGTGGATGCTCTTCGCCTCGTTCTTGAGGCGCGTTTCGATGGCCCGCGACGCCTCCTCGACCCCGGCCGGGTCGCCCCTGTCCTGGGCATCGAGCAGGCGCTGGTAATCCTCGATCGGGTATTTGGCGTCAATCGGCAACCAGACGACCGCCCCGTCATCCTTGCCCGGCAGGCGAATGGCAAAATCGACCCGCTCATTGCTGCCCGGCTTGGTCGCCACGTTGCTGCCGAACTGCTCGGCCGTCAGCAATTGTTCAAGCAGCGCCGAGAGTTGAACCTCGCCCCAGGTGCCCCGCGTCTTGACGTTGGTCAGGACGCGCTTGAGATCGCCG
>CAIYYE010000389.1 GCA_903930395.1 uncultured beta proteobacterium | reverse complement strand
GAAGCAGTGCCTCGACAATGCCAAGACCCTGCGCGAATCGACCGAGGACCTGCAATGCACGCTGGCCGATTTCCGTACCGGCAACAGCATGTTCGACACCCTGCATGACAAGTGCGCCGGATTTCGCGACAACGTGGCGACGGTGTTGCGCACCATGGCCGAGCGCGGCGTCAATGTCTTCGACCAGGCCTACAAGGAAATACCCGGCTCCAACCCGAAACGCTACACGACGGCCTACGACAGCCTGTGCGATGGCGAACTGACCCGGATCTACGACAATCTGCTGCGCGACGTACCGGGCCTGACCTATTCGCTGGCTGTCGACAGCAACGGTTACGCGCCGGCCCACAACGGGGTGTTTTCGAATGCGCCCAGCGGCGACCCCGCCGTCGATCTGACCAAATGCCGGCACAAGCGCATCTTCAACGACCCGGTCGGCCTCAAGCTGGCCAGGAATCAGAAATCTTCCCTGCTCCAGACCTATGTGCGCGACACCGGCGAAATCCTCGCCGACCTCTCGATGCCCATCACGATAGACGGACGCCACTGGGGTTCGGTCCGCATCGGCTTCAAGACCGATTTGGTGATGTAAGGCTAATTGCCCAGGATCAAGGGGCTAGAGCTGTTAGCTCACCCCTCGATCCCAAACCCTCGCTCCTAATAAACGATTTCCACGCTTTCCGGCTGTAGCCAGCCGTTGAGGGCTTCGAGCAGGGCGTCGTCGAGGCGGACGCCGAGGGCCTTGCCGAGCAGCAGTTCGCACTCGGCATCGGCATTGCGATAACGCACCCGCACGGCAGCCGGACCCGGCGCAAACGGCGTGAGCAGCGATTTCAGCTTGTGGGCATCGGCATTGCCGTTCATCTTGAGCAGCAGATGCTTGGCAAACCGGGCGCGGGCTTCGCCGAGCGTCATCAGCTTGTCGGCAGTGACGCTATTGCCGCCCGAAAAATCGTCGTAGCGCACCTTGCCTTCGATGATCAGCACTTCGTCGGTGACGATCTTGGCGCGCTCGGCCTCGAACAGTTCGTTGAAGACCGTGACTTCGATCATGCCCGTACCGTCGTCGAGCTGGACGAAGAGCATCTTGCCACGGCGCGTCATCTGGGTGCGCACACCGACCACGACGCCGGCCAGCGTGGTCAGCTCCTTGGATGGCTCGAGCCGGTTGAGCGGCCGTCGGACGAAGCGTGACAGCTCTTTCTTGCAGGTGTTGTACGGATGGCCGGAGAAGAAGAAACCGAGCGCCGTCTTTTCCTCCATGAGCTGGGTCTTTTCGTCCCAGGGGCGGACAGTGACGTATTCCGGCGCATGTTCGTCGGCCACGTCGGCCAGGTCGAAGAGGCTGGTTTGCATGGCATTGCGTTCAGCCTGCTCGGCAAAATCCATGGCAATACCGACCGTCGCCAGCAGTTTGCAGCGATCCGCCACCTTGCTACCGGCGACCGTCGGTGCGATACCGTCGAAGGCACCGGCCTTGATCAGCGCCTCTATGGTGCGCCGGTTAACCATGCGCTTGTCGCAGCGCATGCAGAAATCAAACAGATCCTTGAAGGGCCCATCCGCCTCGCGGGCCTTGAGGATCACATTGACGGCCTGCTCGCCGGTGCCCTTGACCGCCCCCAGACCATAGCGGATGGTGCTGCGATCGACCGGCTCGAAACGGTAATTCGAGACATTGACGTCCGGCCCGAGCACCTTGATCTTGTTGGCGATGGTGTCTTCGTAGAAGATCTTCACCGAATCGGTGTTGTCGAGATCGGACGACATCGTCGCCGCCATGAAGGCCGCGCAGTGGTGCGCCTTGAGCCAGGCGGTGTGATAGGTGACGACGGCGTAGGCGGCGGTGTGCGACTTGTTGAAGCCGTACTCGGCGAACTTGGTCATCAGGTCGAACAACTGCTCGGCCAGTGCCGGGT
>CAIYYE010000388.1 GCA_903930395.1 uncultured beta proteobacterium | reverse complement strand
CTGCTCTCGCTCGACATGCGCGTGCTCGACCCGGCCTGGATCGGCATGAAGCTGCGCAAGCTGATCGACTACTCCGAGCCGCTCGGCGACTTCATGGCCTTCGTCCCGGGTTCGCGCAAGCAGCAGACCTACCCCTCAACGGTGGCCTACATTGCCAACCTCATCATCCACCGCTACGCCATGCTCGGCATCCTCGACGAAAGCGGCTTCCCGCTCCAGCAGATGGGCATCCTCGAAGCGCCGGAAGACTCGACCAGCAACAAGGTCCTGCCGACGCAAGGCAAGCTCTGCGGCGAATGCGGCAACCACACGATGATCCGCAAGGATGGCTGTGATTTCTGTACAGCTTGTGGCGCGGTGGGGACCTGCGGCTGATTGTTGATAGCCTCACGTAAAAACGCCCCGGTTTATCCGGGGCGTTTTGCTTTGGGGCGAATGATTCGAGGCTGATTGTCAGTTGCACTCGCCGCCGAATAAGTTCAGGGTTTATCCAACCAAAACAACGAAGTAATGGTCTTGGCATCGGTAATCCGCCCATCCCAAACCGCCAGCTTCGCATCTTCCGGCGAGAGTTCGACAACATCGAGGAACTCATTGTGGTCGAGCTGTTTATCCCCCGCCAGATGCAGGCCACGGGCCGCGAAGATTTCGATGCGCTCGTCCGAATAGCCGATGCAGGGGTGCATCACGCCGAGGTATTCCCAGTCGCTGGCCACGTAGCCGGTTTCTTCCTTGAGTTCGCGCTGGGCGGTGTCGATGATGGCTTCGCCGGGGTCGATCTTGCCGGCTGGCAGTTCGAGAAAGACGCGGCGCAGGGGGTAGCGGAACTGGCGCTCGAAGAGCAGATTCCCATTGGGCAGGAAGGCCAGGATAACGACGGCGCCGGGGTGAACGATGTATTCGCGGATCGATTCATGGCCGTTGGGTAGGCGCACGGCGTCCTTGCGGACGTGGAGGAGCGCGCCCTTGAAGATGGTCTGGCTTGAGATTTCGGATTCGATCAGGTGGGCATCGTGTGACATTTGACTCTCCACAAAAGCAAACGCCCCGACGAGCGGGGCGTTTTATTGGAACACTTCAGTGCGGCATCAGAGCGAACGGAGCAGCGCGTAGGCGCAAAGCGACATGATGACCTGCGGGAAGATGCCGAGGAAGGCGACGGCCAGACCGTTAGCGGAAATCAGGATACGCATGTCAAGCGGTGCGCTGAACGGGGTGTCATCGGCCGGGGCGTCGAAGTACATGACCTTGACGACACGCAGGTAGTAGAAGGCACCGATCAGCGAGAAGAGCACAGCAACGATGGCCAGCCACATGTAACCGGCAGCGACAACAGCCTGGAGGACGGAGAACTTGGCGAAGAAGCCGATGAAGAACGGCACGCCCGCCATCGAGAACATGAGCATGAGCATGATGCCGGCAAACCACGGGCTGCGCTTGTTGAGGCCCTTGAAGTCTTCGATCTGTTCCGCTTCAAAACCGGCGCGGGACATGAGCAGGATCATGCCGAAGGTGCCGGCGCTCATCAGCACGTAGGCGATGACGTAGAACATGGCCGAGCTGTAGGCGTTGAGCGCGTAACGGGCATCGCCGCTGACGACGCCGGTGACGATACCGAGCAGCATGAAGCCCATGTGCGAGATGGCGGAGTAGGCCAGCATGCGCTTGAGGTTGGTCTGGGCGATGGCGGCAAGGTTGCCGATGGCCATCGAGAGCACCGAGAGGATGACCAGCATGGCTTGCCAGTCGGCGGCCATGGTGATCAGGCCATTGACGAGCAGACGCATGACGATGGCGAAGGCGGCCAGCTTCGGGGCGGAACCGATGAGCAGGGTGACCGAAGTCGGCGCACCATGATAGACGTCGGGAATCCACATGTGGAAGGGAACGACGCCGAGCTTGAAGGCGAGACCGGCAACGAGGAAAACCAGGCCGAAGACGAGGACACTCTTGTTCACACCGCCGCCATAGAGGCGCTCGGCGATGCCGGTAATTTCGAGGGTGCCGGTGGCGCCGTAGATCATCGACATGCCGTAGAGCAGCAGGCCGGAAGCAAGGGCGCCAAGAACGAAGTATTTCATGGCGGCTTCGGTCGACACGACGGAGTCACGGTTCATGGCAACCATGGCATAGAGCGACAGCGAGAGCAGTTCGAGACCGATGTAGATGGTCAGGAAGTGGTTGGCCGAGATCATGACCATCATGCCGAGCGTGGCAAACAGCGCCAGCACGTAGTACTCACCCTTGTTCATGGATTCGCGGTCGATGATGTAGCCCCGCGAGTAGAACATGACGATGACCAAGGTCATGTACAGGAAGAGCTTCAGCAGGTCGGACATGAGATCGTCGACGAACATGTTGCTGAAGGTGTAGGTGATCTCGCCCGTGCTCGTCATGAACTGGATGGCGGCACAGCCGACCAGAGTCAGCTGGGTCAGGACGAAGGTCAGCGTGCGGCGGCTATCCTTGACCAGCAGATCGATCATCAGGATGGCGAGGGCCATCACCGTCAGGAAGATTTCCGGTGCGGCGGGCAGGAGATTGGGGACAACGAAATTGTCGAACATGTCGGCTACCGTTTATTGAATCTTGCTGATGGCGACATGACGCAACAGGTCATTGACCGAGGCGTGCATGACTTCCGTGAAAGGCTGCGGGTAGAGACCCATCCACAGGGTG
>CAIYYE010000387.1 GCA_903930395.1 uncultured beta proteobacterium | reverse complement strand
CGACCGCCTCGCTGGCGCGCTGGCCGGATGCGCCGGGCGTCATGGGGGGACTTGATCTCCAGGCGGGAGGAACATGGCTGGGCATCAGCGAATCCGGACGTTTCGCCGCCGTCACCAATGTACGTGAACCGGGCATGGCCCAAGGGGCGCTATCGCGCGGGGCGCTGACCCGCGGTTTCCTGACCGGCGCTTTATCGGCCGGGGACTACGCCGCCAGTATCGATGGCGCTCAGTATTCAGGCTTCAATCTGCTGCTGGCCGACGGCGACACGCTGATTTATTGCTCCAATCGCGACGGTCCGCCACGGGCACTGGCCCCAGGCATCTACGGCTTGTCCAACCACCTGCTCGACAGCCCCTGGCCAAAACTGCTCGCCGCCCGCCAGCGATTTGCCGAGGCCTTGCCCCGTCTGCCGGACGAAACGGCATTTTTCGACCTACTGGCCGATCAAAGCATCGTTGCCGATGAAAACCTGCCGAGCACGGGGGTTTCCGTCGAATGGGAACGATTGCTCTCGGCTATCTTCGTCAAATCGGAAAACTACGGCACACGCGCCTCCACGGTGCTGATGCAGGACACCACCGGCCGGATCACGGTTCACGAAAACAGCTTCGGCCCGCAGGGGCAGTCGCTTCAATCTTCGGTAATTTCGACTTCCGTATAGCAGGGCACGAGGTCGAACAATTCGACGATGTCGGCATTGCGCATCCGCACACAGCCATGCGAACCGGGCAAGCCCATTTCAGCCGAATCCGGACTGCCGTGGATGTAGATGTAACGGCGCATGGTATCGACGCAACCGAGCCGATTGCAGCCCGGCTCCCGCCCCGACAGCCAGAGTATCCGCGTCAGTATCCAGTCGCGGCCGGGAAAAGCCTCACCGAGCGCCGGTGTCCAGATTTCGCCGGTTGGCCGACGGCGCACGAAAACCGTGTTTTCCGGCTGGCTGGCGCCGATCTTGGCACGAATCACGTGAAGGCCGCGCGGCGTCTGGTAGCTGCCGGAAACTTCCCCGACCCCGGCCTTGGCCGTTGACACCGGGTATTCACGCAGGATCTCGCCGTGCTCATCGAGCACTGTCATTAACTGATGCGCCACCGAAATAAGCAGTTTCATGAGGATTTCTTGCGCCGGCCGGCAAAAAAAGCCGACAACATGGTGCTGCATTCGTCCGCCAGCACACCGCCCTCGACCGTTGCATGGTGATTCAGCCGCTCAACACCGAACAGATCGACGACACTGCCATGCACGCCGGTCTTCGCATCGCGGGCGCCATAGACAACGCGGCTGATACGCGCATGCATGATGGCGCCAGCACACATGGCGCACGGTTCGAGCGTGACGAACAGTTCGCAGCCCGGCAGGCGGTAATTGCCCAGGACCCGGGCGGCATCGCGCAAGGCGGCGATTTCGGCATGCGCCGTCGGGTCGCTCTCGCCTATCGGTGAATTGAAGCCGCGACCGACGATGGCACCATTGAGAACGACGACTGCACCGACCGGCACTTCGCCCAGGCACTCGGCCGCACGCGCCAGCGACATCGCTTCGCGCATGAAGAATTCGTCATCGAGACCGGAGGCAGCTTCGTCGCTCATGCCCGCTCGCCCGTAAAAAATGGGGGCGCCATCCGGCGAAAACGCTGAGGCATCATAAATACGTCACCAAAAAGTCATTCGGAAAGGCGGCAAGTATATCGCCACCGGCCATGCCCGCCCTATTTCCCGCGCAAGAGCAGCCGGATGTCAGCCGCGATGTCCTCGACGCTCGTCGTGTCTTTGACATAGAGCCGCAAGCGCCCGGCCGGATCGAAGACATAGGCGCCGGACGAATGATCGATGACGTAACCCAGTTCGCCCTCGACCGGCTTGCGGGCGGCAAAAACCCGAAATTCGTCGGTCACCGCCCTGGTTTGCCCGGCATCCCCGCGCAAACCCAAAAATGTCGGATAAAACCACGGCACAAAATCCTTTAGCCGCTCGGCGCTATCACGCTCGGGATCGACCGTCACGAACAGCACCTGGACACGCGGCGCATCTGCATCGAGCGTCTTCATTACGTCAGCCAGACGGGCCAGCATGGTCGGGCAGATATCGGGACACGAGGTGTAGCCGAAGAAGACAACGATCACCCTGCCCTGAAAATCAGCCAGTGTCCGCGCCTGCCCATGATGATCGACGAGGCTCAGCTGACGCCCGAAAGTCGCCCCGGTCAGGTCCGTATTGCGCAACGCCACGGGCTCGGGGCTACAGCCCAGCAACAGGGCGATCAGGCTCAGCAGGAAGAAGCGGCGAATCATCATGCAAACATTTCTGAACTATTTCAGGAGAACTGATTCTCAAGGTTCAGGTCAGTTCTCACAAGGGGAGGGAACGGGATGGCAAGTTGTG
>CAIYYE010000386.1 GCA_903930395.1 uncultured beta proteobacterium | reverse complement strand
TGATCTGGCCATGTTCGAACTGTTCTATTCCTCCGGCCTGCGGCTGGCGGAACTGGTTTCGCTCGATTGTGACGTATTGGACAGCGTTGCCCATGAAGGCGAAATCCGGGTGCTCGGCAAGCGCAGCAAGTTGCGCCTGGTGCCGGTCGGCAGCAAGGCGAGAGAGGCACTGGCGGCTTGGTCTGCCCTACGCAACAGCTTGGCCCGGCCGGGCGAGCGGGCCCTGTTTGTCGGTCAGCGCGGCGGGCGCATCAGTCCGCGCCTGGTCGAGTCGCGACTGTCGCGGCGGGCGGTCTTGCTTGGCTTGCCGACCCATGTTCATCCGCACATGTTGCGTCACTCCTTCGCCTCGCATGTCCTGCAATCCTCGGGCGACCTGCGCGCCGTTCAGGAAATGCTCGGGCACGCCAGTATTGCCTCAACCCAGGTCTATACCCATCTCGATTTTCAGCACCTGGCCAAGGTCTACGATGCGGCGCACCCGCGGGCCAAGGCCAAATAGCCTTGGTGGCTTGTGGCTCAGCGCAAAATCGGCGAAAAATCAAGGCTTCGTTGACGATTCAGCCTCGGGAGGCTATCCTCTACGGTTTAGCAAATTCGCTGGATTCAAGGAGTTTTCATGGCTGCCACCGTTAACCGTACCCGTCGTTCCTCCCTGGAGCGTCGCTGCATTTCCAAGTCTACCAAGCGCCTGTTCAAGGGCATGACCAAGACCATGTTCAAGGTCATGTACGGCGCCGAGTGTCATCAGCGCAACCGCAAGGCTCTGGGCGCATAAGTTACGCCAACATTTGTTGAGCCCCGGTTGCCGCAAGGTAACCGGGGCTTTCTGCTTTTAAGATCGGAAAAACATGGCTCAGCTGATTCTGCTTCCGGGCAAGGAACGTTCGGCGTTCAAGCATCACCCGTGGTTGTTCGCCGGTTCGGTCGGCCGTCTCGAAGGCCGGGCCCGGCCGGGTGATACGGTCGAAGTGCTGGCCGACAACCTGCGGCCGCTCGGGCGCGCCGCCTATAGCCCGAAGTCGCAGATTCGCGCGCGCTTCTGGACGTTTGATGCAGAAGAGTCGATTGACGATGCCTTCTTCAAGCGCCGTATCGCCGCTGCCGTCGCGCTGCGCCAGGCGCTGCCGGAACTGCGCGGCCAGCAGGGCCTGCGCCTGATCCATGCCGAATCAGATGGCCTGCCCGGCGTCATTGCCGACCAGTATGGCGATACCGTGGTGGTCCAGCTGACGTCGGCCGGTGCCGACAAGTGGCGCAGTGCGATTGTCGCCGGGCTGCTCAAGGCGACCGGCTGCGCACGGGTCTATGAGCGTTCCGATTCCGATGTGCGCGGTCTTGAAGGCCTGGGTCCAACGACCGGCTGGCTGCATGGCGAGGCGCCGGCCACGCCGCTGAGCATCGATGAAAATGGCGTCCGGCTGGCGATCGATATCGCCGGCGGTCACAAGACCGGTTTCTATCTCGATCAGCGCGAGAATCGCGCCCTGCTCGGCCAGTTGTCGGCTGGCAAGGATGTCCTCAACTGCTTTTGCTATACCGGTGGCTTTTCGCTGCAGGCTCTGGCCGGCGGTGCCAAGAGCGTGCTTTCGATCGACTCTTCGGGTCCTGCTCTGGCGCAGGCTGCCGCCAACCTGGCGCTCAATCCGAAGTTGCCGGCCGACCGGGCGCAATGGCAGGAAGCCGATGTCTTCCAGGCGCTGCGTGATTTTCGCAAGGCCGGGAAGCTGTTTGATGTGATCGTCCTCGACCCGCCCAAATTTGCCCCCTCGGCTGCTCATGCTGACAGGGCAGCCAAGGCTTACAAGGACATCAATATCCTAGGCTTCCGTTTGCTCAGGCCGGGCGGTTTCCTGATGACCTATTCGTGTTCCGGCGGCGTCGGGCTCGAAATGTTCCAGAAGATCATTGCCGATTCGGCGCTCGATGCCGGGCGCAGTGCGCGCATCGTCCGTCGCCTCTCCGGGGCGGCCGATCATCCCGTGGCATTGAACTTCCCGGAGGGTGAGTATCTCAAAGGCTTGCTGCTTCAGGCGGACTGAGCGGCCTTGCCATCCGGATGTAATGTTTCGCGGTTAGACTGAAACGATGTTGCCGTTGCGTCATCTTCTTCTCGTTGTCGTGCTCTTCTTCGCCCAACTGGCGGCGGGGGCGCATGCGCTTGAGCATGCGGCGGGCAACGAGGACGGTTTGCCGACGCATGCCTGCGAACTTTGTCTGGCAGCGCACGACCTGGGTACGGCGCTGCCGTCACTGGCCGTTTTGCCGCCGCTATCGCATCTCACGTTTGCTCCCGCCGTATTTGCCGCGCATGGCCGCTGCGCTTTACCGGCGCCGCTGGCCAGCCAGCGCGGCCCGCCGCTCTCCTGAAAATCGCCCGTTTTTGACGGTCGGCTGAGGCATTCGTGCCGAGGCTGCTTTCGACGTATTTTCAGGGAAATTCCCATGCAGAAATCCATTGCCATGGCGGCCTTGCTGGTCGCCTCGTGCGGCGTTAACGCCGCTTCCGATGCCGATCTGGCGGCGATTCGCGCCCAGATCGACGAGATGAAAAAAACCTACGAGCAGCGCATTGCGGCGCTCGAACAGAAATTGGCTCAGGCTGAATCCCCGGCCAATACCGAGAAGTCGGCACCTGCGCCGGCCGCCAGTAGCCCGTCCGTGACCAGGGCCAGCGCCTTCAATCCCGAAGTTTCGCTGATTCTCCAGGGCCAGTACCGCAACGCCAGGAATATTGAAGGGCGCGGTATCACCGGGTTTGTGCCGGGCGGACAAGGCCTCAATACACGAGGTTTCTCGGTCGATGAAACGGAGTTGATACTGGCCGCCAATATCGATCCCTACTGGCGTGGCCAGGCCATCGTGGCGATGGCGGATGGTCAGGCGAATATCGAGGAGGCCTGGTTCCAGTCGCTGGCCATCGGGCAGGGCGTCGGCCTGAAAGCCGGACGTTATCGCTCCGCCATCGGCTATCTCAATGAGCAACACCCGCACATGTGGGATTTTTCTGATGCACCGCTGATGTATCAGGCGATGTTCGGCGAGGATGCCGGCTATGTGCAGGATGGCGTACAGCTGAAATGGCTGGCACCGACCGCCTTGTTCATCGAGTTGGGGGCTGAAGTCGGGCGTGGTGCCAATTTCCCCGGTACGGACAGGAACAACAACGGCACTGGCGGTGGCGCGCTGACCGTGCACATTGGCGACGATGTCGGCGTTGCCAATAGCTGGCGAGCCGGTGCGTCATGGTTGAAAACACGGGCCAGCGCGCGGACGGCGGATTTTGTCGAGCAAGTGGGGGGCGGTGCAGCCCAGGGTAGGTTCACGGGCGATTCGAGCACCTGGCTGGCCGATTTTGTCTGGAAGTGGGCGCCACAGGGGAATCCGGCGCACCAGAGTTTCAAGTTTCAGGGCGAGTATTTCAGGCGCGAGGAACGGGGTGCCCTGACCTGTACGTCGGCCGTTGATTGCGCCACGCCGATCGATAGTTCTTACAAGACCCGCCAGTCCGGCTGGTACGCCCAGGGCGTCTTCCGGTTCACGCCGCAATGGCGCGCCGGTCTCCGTTACGAGCAGCTCGACAGCGGCTCGCGTGATTTCGGCATCAATGCGGGCAATCTGGTCGTCGACAGCTATCGCCCGAAGAAGGCATCGGCCATGGTCGATTACAGCTGGAGCGAGTTCTCGCGCGTTCGCCTGCAGATTGCGCAGGACAAATCGATGCTCGGGATCACCGACAATCAGCTGACCGTGCAGTACATCATGAGCCTGGGCGCCCACGGCGCTCACAAGTTCTAGGAGCGGCCATGAAAAATCTCATTTTTGCCTGTATCGTCGGCTTGAGCGTGGGAGCTGCCCAGGCTGACCTCAAAATATTTGCCACCGTGCCGGAATGGGGCGTGCTGGCGCAGGAAATTGGCGGCAGCAAGGTCAAGGTTTACACGGCGACCAACGCCTTCCAGGACCCGCACCGCATAGAAGCCAAACCGTCCTTGCTGGCGCAGGCCCGGCAGGCCAATCTGCTCATCGCTGCCGGGGCCGATCTGGAAATCGGCTGGTTGCCGCTGGTCCTGCGCGATTCGGGAAATTCGGCCATCCAGACCGGTCAGCCGGGGTATTTCGAGGCGGTAAATTTCGTCAACCGCCTTGATGCACCGGCGACGCTCGATCGCGCCCACGGTGATGTCCATGCCGCTGGCAATCCCCATATCCACCTCGATCCGCGCAATGTGCTGAAAGTCGGCGAGGCATTGACGGTACGCATGGTCGAGCTGGATGCGGCCAATGCCGCGGCCTATCAGGCCGGTTATCGGGCCTTTGCCAGCAAATGGCAGGCGGCGATGGCCGGCTGGCAGAAGGACGCGGCGCCGCTCAAAGGCGTAGCGGTCCTCGTCCATCATGCATCCTTCGTCTATTTGCTCAACTGGCTGGGCATGAAAGAGGTCGGGGCGCTCGAGCCGAAGCCAGGCATCGAGCCGAGCAGCGGCCATCTGACCGGCCTGCTCGTCCGCCAGCAAGGCGCGCCGGCCAGAATGGTGCTGCGTGCCACCTACCAGCAGCCTGGACCGAGTCAGTGGATTGCCGGCAAGACGGGGATGCCGGCTGTCCTGCTGCCCTACACGGTGGGCGGTACGGCCGAGGCGAAAGACCTCTTCGGCCTGTTTGACGACACCATCCAGCGCCTGCTGAAAGGTCTGCAATGAAGCACCTGCTGCGTGCCGAAAAGCTGGTTGTCGGCTGGCAGCGGCCGGCAACGCAGCCCGTCGACCTGTGTGTTGACCGTGGTGAAATCGTCGGCCTGACGGGCCCTAACGGCGTTGGGAAAAGTACCTTGCTGGCGGCCTTGGCCGGCCGGGCCACGGTCTTTTCAGGGAGTCTCGAACAGCGGCCCGGCCTGCGCCTCGCCTTGCAGGCGCAGGATGTGCCGCCGGTCGTCGGCTTGCCGCTGTCCGGGCGGGAACTGCTGGCGTTGACCGGGGCGGCAGCCGATGGCCTGCCGCACTGGCTTGCCGCTCATCTCGATGGCCGGCTTGACCGGTTGTCCGGCGGGCAACGTCACTACCTGACGCTGTGGGCCATCCTCCAGGCGCCGGCCGACCTCGTCCTGCTCGACGAACCGACCAACAATCTCGATCTGGCAGGTGTCGCGCACCTGACGGCACATTTGCGTGATCGGGCGGCGGCGGGGGCGGGCATGCTCGTCGTCAGCCATGACCCGGCTTTCGTCGAAGCCGTATGCGATCGGGTGATCGTCCTGGGAGGCGCCGATGTCGAGTGATCTTTTCATCGTCCCTTTTCTGACCGGTTTGGGCTTTGCCATCCTGCTTCCCGTGCTCGGCTGCTACCTGAGGCTGCGTGACGAATGGCTGGCTGCCCTGGCCTACGCCAATGTCGCCGCCGCGGGTGCCTTGCTGGCGATGCTGGGCGGTTGGGCGCCGGTCCTTGGTGGCTTGCTCGCCGCCGGTCTGGCGGGAGCTGGCCGGCATCTGTTTGCCCGGCGCCTGTCGGGTGGCGCCGGGGATGCGCTGCTGCTGCTCGGCGCCTGGGCGGGGGCCATCTTGCTGGCGGCCAATGCCCCGATGGCCGAACGCCTCGGCCATGCACTTTTCGATGGCCAGCTCTATTTTGCCGATAGCGAGCAGCTTTGGTCGGTGGCCATTGGCGGTCTGGTCGCCATGATTGTCCTGCGTGCCTTGTCGTCCCGATTGTTGCTGGCCCGTGTCTATCCCGATCTCTTCCGCCTGCGCCGCCTGCCGGCCTGGCCTATCCATGTCGGCTTCGACCTCATGGTGGCACTTTGCCTCGCCCTGGCGACCATGAGTCTTGGCGTCATGGGGGCTTTCGCCCTTGTCTTTATTCCGCCCTGGCTGGCCTTCCGGCGTGCCAAAAACTGGCGCAATGGCCTGGCCTGGGCGCTGGGCATCGCTGTCCTGGCCTATGTTGTCGCATTTGTTGCGGCGCTTGGCCTGGACCAGCCATTCGGCCCGGTTCTGGCGCTCCTCCTGGTGCTGGTCGGCTTGCTCGTTGCATGAAGTTCGAGGCCGTGCTAAAACTACCGTCCCGCAGGCGGAGTGAACATGGTTTTTTCCTTTTTCAAGAAGCAGGACAAGAAGATGCCGGAACGACCGGCCGCTCGTCCGCGAGCACCGGAGCCCCCGTCCGAACCGCCAGCACCGGCGGTGGTGGCGGATGAACAGCCCAAGGCGCGCCCCGAGCCCCTGCCCGACCTCGAGTTCACCCCCGCCAAGGCGGGCGCTGTTGCCCCTGCGCAATCCTTGCCGAAGCAGGCGCCACTGACGACCGATTCAGGCTTCACCATCGACGATTTCGATAGTGACGATTTCACTGAATCGAGCGTCATGGGCGTTGACGTCAATCATGACGACGACCCCCTGCAAGCCTGTGTTGAGCAGGTGGTCGTGCTTTACGCCAATGGTCAGGATGGCGCGGCGCGTTCCCTGCTGGAAACCTTTGTCCGTTCCTACCACGGCACTGAAGGCCGTCGTTTCTGGCTCCTCCTCTTCGATCTGTTGCAGGCCACCGGCGAACGGGCTGCCTTTGAACGGCTGGGCGCAGAGTATGCCGAGGCCTGCGAAATGTCCCCGCCGACCTGGTCGCAGGCTTCGCCCGTGGCAAATCCGGCGGCGGGTTCGGCCGGTCCGCAAAAAATATTCCTGCAGGGCGTGCTGACCTCGGAAGGTGCCTTGCCGATCACCCAGTTGGCCAAACTGATCGAGAAAAAAGAGCCGGTCACTGTCGAATGCACCAAGCTGGTCGGTTGCGATGATGAGGTGGCCGGGCAACTGGCGGATTTGCTCACCAAAGCGCGAAAAACCCGCCTGTCGGTGGCACTTGGCGGCACGGATGTTTTCATTGACCGGCTGAACAGCCGCCTCGTGGCTGGCGATGCCGCCCATGAACCCTCCTGGCGCCTGTTGCTGGAATTGTTGCAGCGGCATGGCACCCAGGATTCTTTCGAGGAGCGTGCGGTCGATTATGCGGTGACCTTCGAGCTGTCGCCGCCGTCGTGGGAGCCGCGAGCCAACGGGGTGGCGCCCGCCGCCTCGGCCAGTACGGTACGTCAGGGTGACGGCGCCTATTACCTGTCCGGCGAGCTCAAGGGCTGCCGGTTTGAGGAGCTGAGCGCCGTGATCGAGGCCTCCGAGCATCCGGTGCTCGATTTTTCCGGCGTGCGCCGCCTCGATTTCGTCTCGGTCGGGCAGCTGGTCAATCGTCTTGCACCCTACAAGGCGGCGGGGCGCGACATCATCATCCGCAGCCCGAACCATCTGGTCGCCGAGTTGATGGCCGTGGTCGGCCTCAACAAGCAGGCGCGCATTCTCGTTCCCAAGTCCTAAAGGTCAACTATGGAGCAATATCACGGCACGACGATCCTGTCGGTGCGCCGGGGCAATTCCGTCGCCATGGGCGGCGATGGCCAGGTCACGCTGGGCAACATCGTCATCAAGGCGACCGCGAAAAAGGTTCGCCGCCTCTATCAGGGTCGCATCCTGGCCGGTTTTGCCGGCGGCACGGCCGATGCCTTCACGCTGTTCGAGCGCTTCGAGGCCAAGCTGGAGAAGCACCAGGGCAATTTGCTGCGCTCCGCCGTCGAACTGGCCAAGGACTGGCGCTCCGACCGCGCCCTGCGCCGGCTTGAGGCGATGCTCTCGGTGGCTGATCGCGATGTCTCTCTGATCATCACCGGCAATGGCGATGTGCTGGAGCCGGAGCAGGGCATTGTCGCCATCGGTTCTGGCGGTTCGTACGCCCAGAGCGCGGCCCGCGCCTTGCTCGAAAATACCGAGCTGGCGCCGCGCGAGATCGTCACCAAGTCGCTGGAGATCGCCGGAGACATCTGCATCTACACCAACCGAAATTTCACCATCGAGGTGCTCGAATGACCGGAGGAGCCGCGATGACCCCGCAGGAAATCGTTTCCGAACTCGACAAGCATATCGTCGGCCAGAACAACGCCAAGAAGGCCGTCGCCATTGCCCTGCGCAACCGCTGGCGGCGTTCGCAGGTGGCCGAGCCCTTGCGCCAGGAAATCACGCCGAAGAACATCCTGATGATCGGGCCGACCGGCGTTGGCAAGACCGAGATCGCCCGCCGTCTGGCTCGCCTGGCCAATGCACCCTTCATCAAGATCGAGGCGACCAAGTTTACGGAGGTTGGCTACGTCGGCCGCGATGTGGAAACCATCATCCGCGACCTGGTCGAAATGGCCATCAAGTCGCACCGCGAACGGGCCGTCAAGAGCATGCGTGGCCGCGCCGAGGATGCGGCTGAAGAGCGGATTCTCGACGTTTTGTTGCCGCCGCCACGCAGCCCCGGGTTTTTTGCCGAAAATTCAGAGGCGGCTGCCAGCGATAGCACAACCCGCCAGAAATTTCGCAAGAAGCTGCGCGAAGGCGAACTCGACGACAAGGAAATCGACATTGAAGTCGCCGTTCCCGGCATGCAGGCTGAAATCTTCGCACCACCCGGCATGGAAGAGCTGACCCAGCAGATCCAGGGGATGTTCCAGAGCGTCGGTGGCGGCAAGAAGAAATCGCGCAAGCTGAAGATTCCCGAGGCCTTGAAGCTGCTCACGGATGAAGAGGCCGCCAAGCTCGTCAATGACGAGGACGTCAAGCTCGAGGCGGTGCGCGCCGTCGAGCAGAACGGCATTGTCTTCCTCGATGAACTCGACAAGATTGCCAGCCGCTCGGACATGCAGGGCGCCGATGTCTCGCGCCAGGGCGTGCAGCGCGACCTGCTGCCGCTGGTCGAAGGGACGACGGTGTCGACCAAGTACGGCATGATCAAGACTGATCACATCCTGTTCATTGCCTCCGGCGCTTTCCACCTCTCCAAGCCGTCCGACCTGATACCGGAGTTGCAGGGGCGTTTCCCCATCCGCGTCGAACTCGATTCGCTGTCGGTGGCCGATTTCGAGTGCATCCTGACCCAGACCGATGCCTGTCTGACCAAGCAATACCAGGCGCTGCTCGAGACCGAAGGGGTGCAGTTGAACTTCACGCCGGATGGTATCCGGCGACTGGCCGAAATCGCTTTCCAGGTCAATGAAAAGACCGAGAACATCGGCGCCCGCCGTTTGCATACGGTCATGGAAAAGCTGCTCGAAGAAGTGTCGTTCGGCGCCGGCAAGGCCGCTTTCGATACGGTGCTGATCGACACTGTTTACGTCAATGCCAAGCTCAACGAACTGGCGGGCGACGAAGACCTGTCGCGCTATGTCCTTTGACCGATAACTCTCTCGCTCTGCGCCTCGCGGCGATTCTCTTCCCGATTTTCGGGATTGTCGCTGCGGGTTATTTCTATGCGCGCCAGCACAAGCCGGAAATGGCGGTGGCCAACCGGCTAAACATGGATGTCTTCGTGCCGGCCCTGGTCTTTGCCGCGATGGCCGGCAAGTCTTTCGATCTGGCGGCCTTTGCACCCCTCGCGCTGGGTGGTCTTCTGGTGCTCGCCCTGTGCGGCCTGTTCGCCTGGCCGGTGGCCCGGCTCTTCGGCATTCCGGCCAAGACCCTGGTGCCGCCGATGCTCTTCAACAATTCCGGCAATATCGGCCTGCCACTTGCCGTGCTGGCCTGGGGCGAAAGTGCCTTGCCGGCGGCGGTGGTCCTCTTCATGGTCGAGAATACCTTGCACTTTTCCTTCGGTGCCCGTTTGCTTGATCCGAGTACGCGCTTGCTGACGCTGTGGCGTGTGCCCGTGCTGTTTGCCGCGATGGCCGGCCTGGCTGTCGCCTTTCTCAAGATTCCGGTGTGGTCGCCACTGCTCACGGCGATCAAGATGCTCGGCGATATTTCCGTTCCCTTGCTGCTTTTTGCGCTGGGTGTGCGGATGACGGATGTCTCCTTCCGCGACTGGAAGCTGGCGCTGGGCAGCGCCCTGCTCAGGCCGCTGGCCGGCATGCTGATCGCGGCCGGCGTCATTCAGTTGCTTGGCCTGCAGGGCCGGGATGCCGCGATGCTCTTCGTTTTCGGCGCGCTGCCGCCGGCCGTCCTCAACTTCCTGTTTGCCGAGCGCTACAAGCAGGAGCCGCAGCGCGTCGCATCCATCGTCTTGATCGGCAATCTGGCGGCCTTGATTTTCCTGCCGCTGGCCTTGGCTTACGTCTTGTAGCTAGCGGCCGTAGCGGTCCATCTGGCGCCGGTCACGCTTGGTCGGCCGGCCGTGGATGTCGGCGGCAGGGTCCTGGATAAACTGGCGGCTGGTCCGTGCGGCTTCGCGGGCGCTGATGCTTTCCTGTGTTTCTTCGTACAGCAGGCGAGCTTCGGGAGCCGGGCCGCGCTTGTCGGAGAGGACGAGGACGCTCACTTCCCAGCGGGTTTCGCTGTTGGCAATATCGAGGCGGTCACCGATCTTGATGTCGCGGGCTGGTTTGGTCGTCGCGCCATTGACCTTGACTTTGCCGCCACTGACCGCATCGCTGGCCAGGGAGCGCGTCTTGAAGAAACGCGCTGCCCACAGCCATTTATCGACGCGCAGACCGCTCACTTGGGGAGAATGGACTCGCCGGCGTAGAGTTGTTCGACGGTTTCGCGCTGGCGAATGACGTGGACCTGTTCGCCATCGACCATGATTTCAACTGCCCGCGGCCGGGTGTTGTAATTCGAGGCCATGGCCATGCCGTAAGCGCCGGCCGACATGACGGCGAGCAGGTCGCCGGCTTCTACGGCCAGCGGGCGGTCCTGGCCGAGGAAATCACCGGTTTCGCAGACCGGGCCGACGACATCGTAAGCGGTGCTGGCACCGGCACGCGGCACGACGGGCAGGATGTCGTGCCAGGCTTCGTACAGGGCCGGGCGCATGAGATCGTTCATGGCGGCGTCGATGATGGCGAAATTCTTGGCTTCGCCCTGCTTGAGGTATTCGATGCGGGTGAGCAGGAGACCGGCATTGCCGACCAGGCGGCGACCCGGTTCGAGGACGATCTGCAGGCCGCGGCCGGCCAGCTTGTCGAGCAACGGTGTCAGGTAGGCGGCGACGGTGGGTTGCACCTGCTCGGCGTTGTACTTGATACCCAGGCCACCACCGAGGTCGAGGTGATGGATGGCGATGCCTTCGGCTGCCATCTGGTCTACCAGGGCCAGAATCCGGTCGAGGGCTTCGATGAAGGGTGAGGGATCGAGCAGTTGCGAGCCGATGTGGCAGTCGATGCCGGCGACGTCGATATGGGGCAGGGCGGCGGCACGGCGGTAGAGGGCCAGCGCACTGTCGTAGGCGACGCCGAACTTGGCACCCTTGAGGCCGGTGGAAATGTAGGGATGCGTCTTCGGATCGACGTTGGGATTTACGCGCAGGCTGATCGGCGCCTTCTTGCCGCAGCGGCCGGCGACTTCGTTGAGGCGCTCCAACTCGGCAGCAGATTCGACGTTGAAGCAGAAAATGCCGACCTCGAGGGCCAGCTTCATCTCCTCAGCGGTCTTGCCGACGCCTGAAAAAACGACCTTCTTCGGATCGGCCCCGGCAGCCAGCACGCGCTGCAGTTCGCCACCGGAAACGATGTCGAAACCGGCGCCGAGGCGGGCGAAAACGTTGAGGATGGCGAGATTGGAATTGGCCTTGACGGCGTAGCAGACGAGAGCGCCCTGACCGGTCGGGTGGCTGCCCAGGACGTCATGGAATTCGCGCAGTGATGCTTCCAGCGCGGCGCGGGAATAGACATAGGCCGGCGTTCCGAACTGATCGGCAATGGCAGGCAAGGCTAGGGATTCGGCGTGCAGAACGCCGTTTTTCAGGGCAAAGTGGGTCATGGGGCTTTGGGGCTGGGGGTCGTGCTAACATTCTTGACGGCTGGCTTGGCAGTGCCAAGCAGCGGCTCAGGCGCCTGGCCGGGCGGGCGTTCCAGTTTGCCCTTCATGCCGCAGGCGGCAAGGCTCAGGATAATCAGCAGGGCGGCGATTCTGGACATGTTCGGGGCGCTGTCAGCGAAGAACAGGATGGTAGCACACGATGGATGACAAGGAATTCAACACCCTGGCCGATGCCATGCTGACCCGGATCGATGCGGCACTGGAGGCCAGTGGGGCGGATGTCGATTGTCAATTGGCGGCCGGTGGCGTGCTCGAAATCGAATTCGACGATGGCAGCAAGATCATCGTCAATCGCCACGGTGTGGCGCGTGAAATCTGGGTCGCAGCCCGCTCGGGCGGTTTTCACTTCCGCTGGGATGGCGCCGACTGGCGCGATACCCGCGATGGTGCCGAACTGCTCGCCAAGTTGTCGGCGCTCGCCAGCCAGCAGGCCGGCGAGGGCATCAAATTGGGCTGATCAGTCGCTGGGTGGTGCGCTGAGGTCCGGCTTGGGTAAAGGCGTCGCATCGGCGGCCCCGTCCTCGGGGTCGTTTTCCTTGACGTTCTCGGTATACACGTAAGTGCGATCCTTGCCTTCGCCATAAGCCACCAGTCCCTCCGGTTGCTGCGGCAGGGACATCGGAACGTCTTTCAGCGCCCGGCTCATGTAGCCGATCCAGATGGGCAGCGCTGCGGCGCCGCCGGTTTCCTTGTCGCCGAGCTTGCGCGGCTGGTCGAAACCGACCCAGGCACAGCCACTCACCGTCATCTGGTAGCCGCAGAACCAGGCATCCAGGTATTCGTTCGTGGTGCCAGTCTTGCCCGCCAGGTCCTGACGTTTGAGGATGGCCGATGCCCTCGCCGCTGTTCCGTAGAGGGTGACATCGCGCAGCATGGCATCCATCAGGAAGGCATTGCGCGGATCGATGACGCGGTTTTCCTCGCTGCCGGCTTCAGTTGCTGCCGAAACGGCAAGCACCTGATTGGCCCCGTCGCGAATCTCCCGGACCACGAAGGGATTGATCCGGAAACCCCCGTTGGCAAAGACCGAGTAGGCCGTCACCATCTGCCAGGGCGT
>CAIYYE010000385.1 GCA_903930395.1 uncultured beta proteobacterium | reverse complement strand
GCGACGCCTACAAGCTGGTTTCACAAATGGTTCGTGACCCGTTTGAACTGTGGCTGAACAGCCACGCCGATTTCGGCAAGAAAATCGCCGAACTGGCCGTCAAGGCGGCGCAAAACCGCATGAAATCGACGCAGAAAGTCGAGAAGAAGAAATCTTCCGGCATCGCCACCCTGCCCGGCAAGCTGACCGATTGCGAATCGGATGACATAGCCCGCAACGAAGTCTTCCTCGTCGAGGGTGACTCGGCCGGCGGCTCAGCCAAGCAGGGCCGCGACAAGGAAACCCAGGCCGTGCTGCCGCTGCGCGGCAAGGTGCTCAACACTTGGGAAGTCGATCGCGACCAGTTGTTCAAGAACAACGAAGTCCATGATATTTCTGTCGCCATCGGCGTCGACCCGCATGGCATCGAGCAGATCGACAGCATCGACGTGAGCGGCCTGCGCTACGGCCGTATCATCGTCATGTCCGACGCCGACGTCGATGGCAGCCACATCCAGGTCCTGCTGTTCACGCTCTTCCTCAAGCACTTTCCGGCGCTGGTCGAACGCGGCCACATCCACGTCGCCCAGCCGCCGCTGTTCCGCGTCGATGTCGAGGCCCGCGGCCACACGCGCAAGGTCTATTGCCTCGATGAGGCCGAAAAGGAACAGACGCTGACCAAGCTGCGCGACGAAGGTGTCTCCGAAAACAAGATCACCGTCTCCCGCTTCAAGGGTCTCGGCGAAATGAACCCGGACCAGCTCTGGGAAACCACGCTCTGCCCGGATACCCGCCGCCTCGTGCCCTTCCAGGCCAGCCGCGAGACGATCAAGGAAATGACCGCCACCTTCACGCTGCTCATGGGCAAGGGCGAAGCCGCCGGGCGCCGGGCCTGGATGGAGAAGGACGGCGGACTGGTCGAGGCAGACGTTTAAGCTCGCACTGGGCAAATTTCCGGATCAGACGCCCAGCCACTCCAGCAATTTGCGCAAGCGTGCCTCCTCGGTTGTCACAAAGCCGGTAATGCCGACGCGCTTAAGTATCTCCTTGCCGCTTTCCGAATTGTTCAGCTCGGTCAATGTCACCTGCAATTTGCCTAGCTGTTCGGCACTCAGGTTTCGCGAGGCCACCATGGGCATGTAGGGCTGTGGCTTGGACAGATGCAGGACGCGAAAATCGCTCTTGGCCAATTTGGCGTAGGCACCGGAATAGGACGCCACCCCGCCGACATCGGAGATCCGGTTTTCAATGCCGAAAGGAATCGCCCCCTGTTCACGCACATAATGGACCGATTCATTTTCCAGGATGATGCCCTGTTCACGCAGTTCAGCCCGACAAAAGCGGGTCATGTACGCATCCTTTTCAGGCAGAACGAAGCTCTTGCCCTTGAGGTCGGACACTTTACGGCTCGGGGAATCCTTGTGCACGATCAGCGCACACTGTCCATCCGGCTTGACCGTGGCCACGAACTTGTACTGGTAGTCGCGCAGACCGCGCGCCGGATAGTCCGATGGACGGGCAATGACCAGATCGAACTGGTTGTCCTTCATGCCGCGCTCAAGCGCCGCAAATTCGCGGACAAAGCTGACCTTGATGTCGGTATTGATGGCCCGCCCGAGCACATCCGCCAAAGGCTGGTACTTGGCCCGCGCGGCCTCGGCATCAATGCCGCCGGATGAACCTTCGCTGACCGCCAGGACCAATGGCTTTCTCGTGGCTTCCGCAGCACCTGCGGCAGGTGCCATCAGGCTGAAAACAAGGATGCTTAAAGGAATGACTGGCGTCATGGTGGTGTTCTCCCAAGGATTATTAGATTTGTATAGTGATAGCCGATGGCAAAATTACCTCGTTTTGCGAAAATTTCCCACATAAAATTAGCATCAAGTTATATTGACGGACGTTCAGCCGCCTTCAAGCAAGCCTCTGAACTCCCTCGCCTCAACGAAAATGCACAGACATTTCCGGATAAACTCCCCGCCTTCCAGCAGGATCAAGACGTGCCAAAATCGCTCACCATCCCCGTTATTGCAGTGACTGCCGCCCTGGCCTTCATGCTCAATCCGTCAGCCGAGCAGCACCGCGAGAAAATAAAGTCGGTCATCGCCGAACGCAGCCAGATCGAGCGCGTGCTCGGCATCGGCCAGATGACCTCCTTTTTCTCCCAATACCACTCCGTCGGGTTTGCCTCCTACACGACGGTCAACAAGGAAATCGCTTCGGTCGGTGCCTTGGGCCTCGTGATCGTGCTTGATTGAATCAATTCGTCTCCCCACTACCCATAACATGCACGATCAAACGCCCATTCCCCACCAGTCGAATCGACGCCGCCTGCTTGGCACCAGTCTGCTTCTGCTCAGCGGTGGCTGCAGCCTCATCTCGGGCAAGCCGGCGACGCCCGCCCGCCCCAAAAT
>CAIYYE010000384.1 GCA_903930395.1 uncultured beta proteobacterium | reverse complement strand
TTTGAAACCGGCCTGGCTGAAGTCTGCCATCGTCAGCAGGTCGGCCTGCTCGCCTATTCGGCCCTGGCTTTCGGCCACCTGACAGGCAAGTACCTGAGCAATCCGCAGGCTGCCGGGCGGATTACCCAATGGCCCAGTTTCGGCCAGCGTTACACCAAGCCGAATGTCCTCCCGGCCGTAAAAGCCTACGTTGAACTGGCCCAAAAACACGGTCTGACGCCCACCCAACTCGCCCTCGGTTTCACGCGCTCGCGCTGGTTCGTGAGCAGCACCATCATCGGCGCCTCTTCGCTGACGCAGTTAAAGGAAACGCTACCTGCCATGCAGACGAAACTTTCGCCCGAGATACTGGCCGAAATTGACGCCATCCACCTCCGCTACACCAACCCGGCGCCCTGATGGAATCACTTTTCATCCGTCTGGCCGATGCACTGGCCGTCTCTGACATTGACCTGAAAATCGGCCTGACCACGGCCATCGCTGCCGACTGGCAGGCCGGCCAACTCGACTGCTGCGACAGCACGCCGATAACCTTGTTTTGCGGCCGCCCAAGCAAACCGGAACTGCTGCCGCACAAGGACGTGCCGAATCGCAGCCCGGCCACCCCGGAGGGGCGCGCCCGACTGCTCCATGCCATCGTGCACATCGAGTTTTCCGCCATCAACCTGGCTCTCGATCATGCCGCCCGTTTTCGCGGCCTGCCGCCAGCCTATTACGCCGACTGGATAGGCGTTGCGGCCGAAGAGGCCGAGCATTTCACCCTGCTACGCCAGCGCCTGCAATCGCTCGGCTACGACTACGGCGATTTTCCGGCCCATGCCGGCCTCTGGGACATGGCTGAAAAAACCGCCGACGATCCCCTCGTCCGCATGGCGCTCGTGCCGCGCCTGCTGGAAGCGCGCGGCCTCGATGCGACGCCGCCCATCCAGATGAAACTCGAGCAGGTTGGCGACCACGAAAGCGCCCGCGCCCTCGACATTATCCTGCGCGACGAAATCGGCCACGTTGGCCTCGGCGATCGCTGGTATCGCCACCTCTGCGCCGAGCGCGGACTGGAACCGGAAAGCACCTACCGCACCCTGCTGATTGACTACCAGGCACCCTGGCCGCAGGGCAAAATGAACGAAGCGGCGCGCCTCGCGGCCGGTTTCAGCGCCGGTGAACTGGCGGCCCTCGCAAAAAAAAGGTAGAATAATCAAATCAATGCGTTGATGCACCGCCCGCAGTAGTTCCGAGCAGCCCCCGGTTCAAGTAGGTTTCGTTTGCAGGTTCACCCCATTGATTCGCCCCCGGTATGGCTGCATCGGGGTACTCAGGCCGCCCGACCATCGGGCCAATCCGTCGCCGGTTATAACAATGTGAATGGCGACGATGAAAGGAAACAGCATCTATGTCGTCTACTCCCGACAGCTTCGCCGATCTCGGCTTAAGCGAAACGCTACTCAAAACCCTCACTGAAATTGGCTACGAAACCCCGTCGCCCATCCAGGCCCAATGTATTCCCGTCCTGCTCGAAGGTCATGACCTGATCGGCATGGCGCAGACCGGCACCGGCAAGACCGCGGCCTTCGCGCTGCCGCTGATGGAACAGATCGACGTCAAGCTGACCAAGCCGCAGGCCCTGATCCTGAC
>CAIYYE010000383.1 GCA_903930395.1 uncultured beta proteobacterium | reverse complement strand
GTCGCCATCAGCCCGACCGGCCACAGCATGGCAATTCCGGCACACCATTTTTGGCAGGTTTTTGCGCTTGACCTCAGCACTAGCTGGAAAGCCAGCCAGAGGCTGCCGATGCATCCGGCTGCGAGCAAAGTGATGCGGAAATTGGGCAGCCAGCCGAGCCAGATGTGCTCGGCTTTCAAATGTGTGACGGTGAGCATCGACAGGCCGAGGATGACGCTGGCGGCGGCCAGGGGGGTCAGGGCCAGGGTGAGGCGTTGCCAGCTCAGGTATTCGCTTTTGAGAGCGCGGGCGGCGGTGGCTGGGCCAATCAGCAGCAGGCTGCCGAGCAGGAAGCCGCCGCCGAGCAGGTAGGCGAGGATCAGGGCGCCGTCGAGCCAGGTGAAGAGGTCGTTGGCTTCCGGGTAGTGGGTGAGCAGCCACCAGGGCACGTTGTTGTCGAGCAGTGCGAAATGGTCGTGCTCGACCAGCCATTCGGCTGCCGCCAGTTTGCCATTGAGCAGCCAGGGGCTGAGCGTCCATTGGAAGGCGGCGGTGGCAACGCCGAGGACGCCGTAGACGAGGGTCAGCGCATCGGGCGTTTTGGCCGGGGCATTGGGGTCGAGGATTTCGCTGAACGGCGAGCGGGCGGCATAGCTGACGGCATCGCGCTGGCCGGCGCAGCGGCCGCAGCTATGGCATTCGGAGGCGCTGCTCATGCGGCGGACGTCGAGCAGCGGGGCGCAATTGACCGGTTCGAAATCGCCCCGGTACTTGTCCCAGGCTTCGCGGTCGACCGTGTAATGCAGTGGCGCAATCTTGGCGAGGACGGCGAAAATGCCGGAGGCCGGGCACAGGTAGCGGCACCAGATGCGCTTTTCGCGGCCATAGAGCAGGCCGATGCCGAGTGCCGCGACGGTCGAGCCGCCGAGCACCAGCAGGGCGGCTTGCGGATATTCATAAACGCTGACCAGCTGGCCGTAAACCGTGGTGCACACAAAGGCGACGAAGGGCCAGCCCGACCATTTGAGCCAGCGCGGCAGCGCCTTGCCGCGGCCGTACTGGCTGACCCATTCGGAGAGGGCGCCCTCCGGGCAGAATACGCCGCACCAGACGCGGCCCATGCTCAACGTCGCGATCATGACGCCCGGCCACCACAGGCCCCAGAAACAGAACTGCGCGAAGAGACGCAGGTTGTCCCAGATGTGCGCGTCTTCCGGTGGCAAGGGTAAAAACGCCGGGATGATGACCATCGCGGCGTAGACAACGACGATCAGCCACTGGATGGCGATGATGGTCCGGCGGTTGTTCCGAAGGAAAAGCCCGGTTTTCTGCAGACGACCCGGGGTCAGGGCCTGGCCTTTTTGCTCGGCGGGGCGTCGGGTATGGAACTGGATGACCTGTTCAGCCACGGCCTGTCCTTCGCCAGGCAAGCAGCACGACGCCCCAATAGGCGGCCCAGGCGAGCAGGCTGCTCAGGGCCGGGCGGGCGCGATAACCGGAGAAGTCGGCGAGCAGCTTGCCGGCCTTGGTGGTGTCGTCGATCAGCATTGATGTATCCCAGACCGGGTCGAGCAATGGCGGTATCCAGCCGGCACCGATCAGGCGGTCGATGGCGGCGACGAGCAGGGCCGAGGCGAGGATGAGCAGGAGGATCGATGACAGCCGCAGGAGCAGGCCGATGTTGAGTCGGGCCAGGCTTTTGGCGGCCAGCCAGGCGGTCGCGCCGGCCCCGGCAAAACCGGTCACGGCGCCCAGCAACAGGGCGCTCAAATCACCCTCCTGCGCCATGCCGTAGAGGAAAATCACTGTTTCTGCGCCTTCGCGGGCAACCGCCAACGCGGCGACGATGGCGACACCGAAATACCCTGACTGCTCGCGGGCTGCGGCGAGGTCGGCATGCAGCTTCGCCTTTATCTGTCGACCATGCTGGCGCATCCACAGCACCATCTGGGTGATCAGCCCGGCGGCAATGAAGAGCGTGGCGGTCTGGAATATTTCCAGCGCCTCGCCGGTCAGTTCATCCTGGACTGTTAGTAGCGCCCAGCCGAGCAGCAGGGCGAGGCCGACGCCGGCGCCAAGGCCGATGAACAGGGCGCGCCTGCCCTTGCCGCTGGCGTCGTTGGCCTGCAGCCAGGCGTAGAGAATGCCAGCGATGAGGAAAGCCTCGAGGCTTTCGCGCCAGACGACGAAAAATGCGTTACCCATGCTGTGCTCCGTGCTTGCTGGCTATTTACCTGGCGACAATCCGGCCTTGCCCGGTTTCCGGATGGAAGTCGTCAAAGAACTTGTAAGTCCCCTGTTTCATCGGGAAAAACACCAGATTCCGCGTCACGCCGGGGGCGAGGACCAGTTCCTTCTTCAATTCCAGGCTCTCGAATTCCGCCGCGCCCGGCCCTTCGTTCTTCACCTCCAGCCGGAAGCGCGTCATGGCTTGAACCTCAAGCGTTTCCGGGTAGATACGGCCGTCCTTCATAAGCAGCTTGTAGGTCGGCATGTCGTCGGCCGATGCTGCAGTCAATGCGACAAAGAGGCTGAAAATGAAAAGCAGGCGGGCGGTTTTCATGAGCTTTCCTTAGTAGGCGATGTTGGCGCGCAGGGCGAAGACCTTGACCGACCTGGCGTCGCCATTGCCGCCACCGTTGCTGACGAACTGGAGGTCAGGCGACAGCTCGAACTGCGGGGAGACGCGGTAGCGGTAATAGATTTCGGCCAGCTTTTCGGCGCCCTGGGGCGTGAACGTGAAAGCGCTTTGGGTCTGCGCTTCGTCCAGCCAGCTCGTGGCTGTCGTCGTGCGATAGCCCTTGCCCGATTGCAACCAGGCACCGGCAATGCCCAGGCTGTCCGCGCCGCGGCCCCAATAGCTGCCGGAGAATTCGGCGCCGAGCGTGGCTGCCTGATTGAACGGCAACTCACCGTTGATCAGCTTGCCGTAGCGGGCGAAGAGCTTGATGCCGTCGCCGACGCGTTGGTCGACCGAGACGCCGACGCCAATGTGCTTGGCCAGCGTCCCGTCGAAATCGCTGCCCTGATTGCGGTTCCAGCCGTAGATGCGGTAATTGCCGGTCAGCCCGCCGAATAGTTTCAACTGCGTTTCAGCCTGCACCATGAGCAAGGGCGAGGACAGGCTGCGCTGGTAGTTGGCGCCCTTGTCACCGGCGCCGAAAAGGCCAACCGACAGGCGCCACGGCTGCATCTTGTCGACGAAATTGAGGTAGGAGGCGACAAAACCCGGCTGGAAACCGTTGGCATCGACACCGACTTCACCACCGGCATCGAGCAGCGGGTTATGGACGAAGACGGAGTTGAGGAACTGCTTCGCTTCATCCCCCGCCGCCGCGTTCTGGTCGAAGAAGCCGAAGATGTCCATCTTGCCGAAGCTCAGCTCCAGCGTTTCCCGCGAGTAGGGCTTGAAGCCGAGGAAAGGCAGCGGAATGGCCGCCTGGTACCAGGCCTGGCCGAGAATGGTCACCGAGTCGTCCGGGCTGCTGCCCGAGGCGCGGAAAGCCAGCGCATTCGGTGCACTGGCGAAATGGCCGAGGCGGGAGAACGCCGCATTGAGGCCAAGCCCCTGACCCATGCGCAGATGCGCGAACAGCTTGTGCTCGATGTCGCCAATCGGCGCCAGCGGCAGTTCGACCGAGACGTCGGCACGGTAGTTGAGCTGGGCGCTGCCACCTTCGACATCTTTCGGCAGGCCGGAGGCGAACTGGCCGACGGTGGCCAGCGAGGCTCCCACCTTGATGCCTTCAAGACCTTCGGCAATCTTCGCAGCCTTCTTCATGCCCAGTGCGTCTTTTTCGACGGCCTTCAGGCGCACCGTCAGTTCCGGCTCGTATTGCGACAGGCGCGGGCTGTCCAGCCCCTTGGTGATGTCGTCGCTTTCAGCTTTCAGCGACTTGACCTGCTTCTCCAGCTCGGCGTTGCGCGCTTCGAGCTTCTCCATACGCTCCGTCAGCTTTTGCAGGGTCGTCGCGTCGGGTGCGGCGAAGGCGGGCAGGGCCAGCCCCGCCACGACCAGCACAGCGGTAATCTTGGCGAGTTTCATGATCAGTACCCGCCTTTTTTGCCGATACCGACGTAGGTGAATTCGTACTCGACTTCAAACGGCTTGAACCACGGGCGGACGCCGGTGGCGCGGTCGGTATGGCGGCCGAAATGGGCATGCGGATTGGCCGATGGCGGCAGGATGGTGTATTTCACCTTGTACTTGCCCGGGCCGGCCAGCTTGACGTTGTCGCCGTAGTGCGGGCCGTCGTTGGCGACCATGGGCATGAAATCGCCGACGATCTTGAAGTCACCGCCAATCTTCGCTACTTCAAACTTGATGGCCAGGTAAGGCATCCAGGCGCCTTCCTCGAAACCGTTCGGATTATTGGCCAGGGCATGAATGTCGGCTTCGAGATGAATGTCTGATTCGGCGGCCTTGCGCATGTGGCCTTCCGGTTCCATCTCGACGGGCTGTAGATAAACGGCGGCGATTTCCATGCCGTTGCGCTGCTGGGGCACGCCAATCGGATATTCAAGCGCGAGTGCCGGGGTGGCCAGAGCAGCGGACAAGGCCAGCGCGGAAAAGAGATTTTTGACAGCAAGCATGTTTAAGACTCCTTGGTGTCTCTGGCTGGCTGGCTTTGGCGTGGCTGGCTTGAGGGGGTGAATGGGACTGCAGTGTTGAGAAGTGGCGGAGGGGCTCCGGTAAAAACCTATTTGGTCAGAATCAATTTGTTGTCCCGCGTGACGCGCAGCAGGTAGCGCTGGCCGGCATGATTGATCTCGATCACCGTATTGCCCTTGAGAATGTCGGCGCTGAATAGCCTTGGGTAATCGTTTCTTTCCGACAGGGCGGGAGAGGCAACTGCTTGATGGGGTGATTTTTCCATGGTCGCTTACAACGGAATTTGCGTGTTCATCGCCCAGAGAAGCAGGGCGCCGGCAATAGAAATATGGGTAATCAGGCTAGGCATGACTGGCCTCCAAATGAGAATGGTTCCCATTGTCCATAATTGATGCTGATCTGTAAACAAGAATTATTCTTATTTGAGCTGCGGGCGTAAAAAAACCACGGACATGCCGTGGTTTGTTGGGGCTGCTGCCGCGCTTAGCGGTCGAAGCTCTTTTTCTTGAAGCTGCGCTCGCCGTCGAACTTGCGTTCGGGGCTGCCGCCGCCATCCTGGCGACCTTCATCCGGACGCAGGTTGATCGGCACGCCGCGGACGCGGGTGCGCTTCAGGGCATTGGAGGCTTCACTGGGCATGCCGCCCGGCAGTTCGACCGTGCTCGATTCGTCGTACAGCGCAATGCGGCCGATGAAGCGGCTTTCGATGCCGGCTTCGTTGGCAATGGCACCGACGATGTCCTTGACCTGGACGCCATGGTCCCGGCCCACATCGATGCGGTAGCGCACCATGTCGCCGCTCGGCGCCGAACGGGCCGGACGCTCTTCACGACGCGGGCGTTCGCCACGGTTTTCGAAGCTGGGCTTGTCGCCACGATCAGCGGTGCGCGGCTTGCGTTCGTCACGCTCGCCAAAGCTGCCCAGACGCGGGCGGCTTTCCCGGTTGTCACGCGGGTCGTAGGCTGCGGCCGGGGCCGGGCGGGGATCTTCGCCAGCAATCTGCAGCGGCTTGCCTTCCTGGGCCATCATGGCCAGGGCGGCAGCGACTTCTTCGGCGCCGACGTTTTGCTCTTCAGCAATTTGCGAGACGATATTGGCGAAGAAATCGAGGCCTTCGGCGTTGAGGACTTCAACGACTTTTTGCTTGAAGTCGGAAACGCGCTTGTTGGTCACATCGGCCCGGCTGGGCAGGGTGAGCGGCGCGATCGGCGAGCGGGTGGCGCGCTCGATGGTGCGCAGCATGCGGATTTCCCGCGGTGCGACAAACAGGATGGCGTTGCCGGTACGACCGGCGCGGCCGGTACGGCCGATACGGTGCACGTAGGCTTCGGTGTCGTAGGGGATGTCGTAATTGACGACGTGGCTGACGCGCGGCACGTCAATGCCACGGGCGGCAACGTCGGTGGCGATTACGATGTCCAGCGCGCCGGACTTCAACTGCTCGATGACGCGTTCGCGCATCTGCTGGTTGAGGTCGCCGTTCAGGGCAGCGGCTGCGTAGCCGCGGGCCGAGAGCTTGTCAGCGAGTTCAACGGTGGCCGTCTTGGTGCGGACGAAGATGATGGCGGCGTCGAAGTCTTCTTCGACTTCGAGGATGCGGGTCAGGGCGTCCAGCTTGTGCATGCCGGAAACCTGCCAGTAAACCTGGCGGATGGCGGCAACAGTGGCGGTGGCCGACTTGATCTTGATTTCACGCGGCTCGACCAGGTATTTCTGGGCAACGCGGCGAATCTG
>CAIYYE010000382.1 GCA_903930395.1 uncultured beta proteobacterium | reverse complement strand
GTTCGGCATCAGCGCGAAGGTATCGGTAATGAACAGGCTGGCCGTGCTGGTCTTGCCGTTGATCTGGTTTTCGACAGCGAGCGGCTGCACATTGCTGACGCCACGGCTGGCATCCAGATCGCCCAGTTCCTGCGTTTGCTGGAAATTGATGCGTGCCTCATCGTAAGAGGTGCCAAGGGCGAGCTGATGCTGCTTGCCGCTGAAATTCCACTGAGCAGCGAAACCCGTGCCGCGCTGCGAAGTTTTCGTCCGGTTATTGGCCGCACTCGGCGTCATCGGATCGCTGGCCCAATTGTCCTCATAGTCGTCATTCATGTCGCCATTGAGCGTGCGCGTCTTGCTTCGCCGGTGATAGACGCTACCACTCAGGCTTTGCGTGTCGCTGAGCCAGAGCTTGCCGTTGAGCGCGAGCTGGGTCAGGTCGTTTCGCGTTTCATCGGGATGGGTGAAGATTGCTTCGCGTCGTTGAGCGAGCATTGATAGTGGCAGCAGGCCGTTGCCGATCAAGCGGCTGCGCGCCTTGGTCAGTGTCAGATCGGCCTCGCCAGCGGCGTTGCGGAAGGACAGCTTGCCGAAGAACTGCTTGATGTCGGACGGCGAGTGATCGCGCCAGCCATCTTCGCGGAACCAGTCTCCGGCGCCGTACCAGCCAAAGCGGCCATTGTTGCCGCCGTATTCCAGCTCGGTGTTGGTACGCCCGAAGCTGCCGCCGGAAAGCTCGATCTTGCCACCGGGATGCGAAAAGCCGCTCTTGGTTCGGATGGCCAACGCACCACCCAAGGTATTGAGGCCGAAAGCCGGGTTGGAACCGGGAACCAAGTCAATGCCGGCAATCGCCGAATTGGGGATCAAATCCCAGTTGACCGTGTCGCCGAACGGCTCATTGACGCGCACGCCATCGACATACACCGACAGGCCCTGCGCCGTGCCGAGCAGTGGCGAGGCGGTGAAGCCGCGGTAGTTGAGGTCGACCTGGTAGGGGTTGCCCTGGACTTCATTGACGGTCACGGCCGGCACCTGGCGAACCAGCTGCTCGGCGATGTTCTGGCTCTCGATTTCATCGAGCCGGCGGTCATCGAGCGATTGCACATTGGCCGGCAGATGCAGGCGCGGCACACCGATACCGGCCAGCGGCGTAGTGCCGACGACTTCGATGGTCGCCGTGGTGACGACCGACTCGGCGGCAAAGACCGGCGCGAAAGCGGCGGAAATGGCGATAGCGAGCAGCGAACGCTGGGGAATTTGTCTCTTCATGTTGTTTTTTTGAGCTTGTAATTGATCGGTACGACGACTTGAATTTCGTTGCTTTCGAGCGCGTCGGGCAGGGGTGGCAGCCCGGCCAGGGCTTCAAGCATGGCCAGCGCGTGGCGATCGAGGACATCGAAACCACTCGAACGGTCCAGCGCCACGCCAATCAGGTTGCCCTTGCGCGCCACCTTCAGGCGCAGGCGAACCTCGCCTTCCCAGCCGCGCATGGCCGCGACGCGGGGGTATTCCTGGTGGCGGGCGAAGAGTTCGCCAAGACGCTGCCGATAGCCATCCAGCACTTCACTTTGCGGACGTTGCGGGGCAATGGCAGGAGCCGGGCGAACTGCTTCAACGACAGGCGCGGTAGCGGCCGGGGCGATGCTGTCGCTCGCCGCCGCGAGGGATGGCGATGCTTCAGGAGCCGGCAAGTTGGGAGCCGACACAGGGGCCGGCCCGGCAGTCTGCGTCATGCGCGGAGCCGGCCGCTCCGTGCGACTGGCTTCCTGCCGGGCCTTCTGGGGGACGCTCGCCAGCGCCGGGGCGGGCGCGACGACTGGTCCGGATTCGGATGCCGCGATCAGGCGGATCGAGGCAAGGATGGGCGGCAGGCTGATTGGGCCATTCTTGCGCTGCCACGAGGTCAGGACAAACAGCGTGGCGTGCAGCAACACGGACAGGCCCAGGATCACCCAGAGTTTCCGGTGGATCGCTGGCAGCCTGGGCGGCTCGACCATCATCGCCGACATCAGTGTCTGGCCCCCAGCGCATCGAGCTCCAGCGCCGGAAAGAGATGCCCCACCGAGCGGCGATATTCGCTGGCAGCCACAGGCATGTTGGCGAATTCAGGCGGTAGCGGACGGGCCAGAACATCATTCATGTCCAGCCCTGCTTTTGCCCCGTCGCGCAGGCTCGCGTTCAGCCAGGTCAGCCAGGCACGTGTCTGGCGGATCGGCGCGGCGTCGGCGCTGGGCGCGCCGTGGCCGGGCAGCAGCGCCGTGAAACCGGGGGCACGGGTCAGTGCCTCGAGCTGGTCTAGCGCGGCCAGCCAGTGCGCCACGTCCGCATGTGGCGTCGTCGGAGCACGGCCGTTGAAGACCAGATCACCGGCAAACAAAACGCCACTGGCTTCATCAACCAGCACCAGATCGGCACCGGTATGGCCATCAAGCGCCACGATGCGCAGGCGGCGCCCGGCCACTTCGAGGGGACCGGCGGTCAGAAGCTTGTTCGGGACATGAACCTCGGTCCCCTTCATCCAGTCACCCGACATCCGGTAAAGGTTTTCAGCGAAGGCATTGCCATCGGCGGCAATGCCGTTGCGGGTCTCGGCCAGTGCCGCGATGGGCACATCGGCATAGGCCTGGTTGCCGAGAAAATGGTCGGGATGATGGTGCGTGTTGATGACCAGCACGACAGGCTTGGCGCTCACCCCGGCAATCGCCCGGCGCATCTGCTGGCCATAACGCAGCGACGGGCCGCTGTCGATGACGATGACGCCCTGCGGCGCGACGATGAAGGCGGTGTTGACGATGTTGCCGCCATTGCTGGTGGTGAAGTCCTCGGTCTTGCCGATAAAGCCATAGACATCGCGGGCCAGTTCAACAGGCGCCAGGCGGTAGTCGAAATCGGCCGCACCCAGCTGCCCGGCAGCCAATATGAGCAAGGCACAGAGGGCTCGCTTCATGGCGCAATCCTCGCCCTGAAGACGTTGCCGTTGTTGTCACGCCCCGACGCCTCGATCACGCCCTCGGCACTTCCCCGGCTCAGTGTGAACACCGGGTTCTCGCTGACCGGCTCGTGGGGCTGGACGCGCATCAGGCGCTGGCCGGCGGCGTTGGTGAAGCTGATCTCTTCGAGAAAGAAAGCCGGCGTCCCGGCGATCAGCCCGGTATCCATCGGATGCACGATGCGCAGACGGAGGCGACCGGCATTGGGGCCTTCGCTCCACTGACGGCCGCTGACTTCATTGAGGCGCTGCTGCCACTCCTTCGACCCGGCAGCGGCCGACGGCGCGGTACAACCACCGCCCACCGTATTCACCCAGGCGCCACCGACATGCCAGACACCATCGGCCGTGCGTACGGCGGCACGCACCGGTGTCGATTGCTGCAGCTTGACGCGAAAACCAAGAAAGGCCGGCGCCTGCTCCGGGAAGAAACGCAGCACCTCGGCGATGGGATTGAAATCGGCGAAGACGACGACTTCGACGACGCCCGGCAGGGCTGTCGCGTCGACGGTGACCGGCACCTGCATCGGGCTCTCGGCGACCGATGGCGCAGTAACCTTGACGCGTGGATCAAACAAGACGGGCGAGGCACCCAGGAAAGTTTTCTGCATGTCCGACCACATCGCCGAGTTGAGCGGATCGCCGTTATCGCGTAGCGCGGCGGCCTCGGCTGGCGGCATGAGTGCCGCCAGGGCTATGGCGGCTATGGTCAGGGGGAATCTCATCGTGTCTCGCTCCTTTTTGCCCGGTGGGCTCTTTGGTGAGAAACGTCTGCAAAGCCTGTGCCAAGACTGCCCCAATTCCGCCAATCGTTGATCTGACCGGCAAAGTCGCCATCGCGCCCGGTGCTGTCACCCGGCCTGAACAGCGCCGCTGTGCAACTTTGGAGCAGGTGGTGACAATTGGAACAGCCCACCGGCCAACTGCCCGCCCTCCCGAAAATTGCAGCGAATGCCTGCTTGTGCCCCGCCAACAGGAGCGCCGGGCATTTCGGCATGCCTTGGCACAGCCCTTGCAGATTGTGTCCCCTGCCAGCGAGCCGATTCAGGGAATGGAGGTGGCTCGCCAGCATGTCATTCCGTCCGGCCGGGCCGTGTCCACCACGGCTTGCAGAGACGGGACCATTGGATAATCAAGGAGACAATCCATGCACAGTCATACCCCTTTCAAGCGGAGAGCCGTAACCCTCGCGCTTCTGATGGCCGCCGCCTTTGTCGGCAGCCAGGCCAGCGCCGGTGTTACCGACGCTGACATCCTCAACGATGCCAAGACCCCCGGCGACGTCGTCAGCTTCGGCCTCGGCACCCAGGGTCAGCGTTTCAGCCCGTCTACCCAGATCAACGCCAAGACGGTGAAGAACCTGGTTCCGGCCTGGTCGATGTCCTTCGGCGGCGAGAAGCAGCGCGGCCAGGAATCGCAACCGGTCATTGCCAACGGCAAAATGTTCGTCACCGCCTCCTACAGCCGCCTGTTCGCCATCGACGTCAAGACCGGCAAGAAGCTGTGGAAGTACGAACACCGCCTGCCCGACGGCATCATGCCCTGCTGCGACGTGATCAACCGCGGCGCCGCCCTCTACGGCGACCTCGTCATTTTCGCCACGCTGGACGCCCAGCTCGTCGCCATGAACCAGAACACCGGCAAGGTCGTCTGGAAGGAAAAGCTCGGTGACTACGCCGCCGGCTACTCCGCGACCGCCGCCCCGATCATCGCCAAGGGCAAGCTGATCACCGGCATTTCCGGTGGCGAATTCGGCGCTGTCGGCCGCATCGACGCCCGCGACCCGCTGACCGGCAAGCTGGTGTGGACCCGTCCGACCGTCGAAGGTCACATGGGCTATCGCTACGATGCTGAGGGCAAGGCTGTCGACAACGGCATCTCCGGCACGACCAACGCGACCTGGACCGGCGACCTCTGGCAAACCGGCGGCGCAGCAACCTGGAACGGCGCAACCTACGATCCGGAAACCAACCTGATCTTCGCCGGCACCGGCAACCCGGCCCCGTGGAACAGCCACCTGCGTCCGGGCGACAACCTGTTCTCGTCCTCGACCGTCGCCATCGACGCCGACACCGGCAAGATCGCCTGGCACTACCAGAACACCCCGCACGACGGCTGGGACTTTGACGGCGTGAACGAATTCGTCTCCTTCGACTTCAAGGATCCGAAGACTGGCAAGATCGTCAAGGCCGGCGGCAAGGCCGACCGTAACGGTTTCTTCTTCGTGAATGACCGCACCAACGGCAAGCTGCTCAACGCCTTCC
>CAIYYE010000381.1 GCA_903930395.1 uncultured beta proteobacterium | reverse complement strand
CGAGGAGCTTTCGGAATTCATCTACGACCTGCACCACCCGAACCGGATTTTCCTCAACAAGACCAAGCCGCCGCTCATCGAGCGTAACCCGGTTATTTTCTGGAAAAGCGTTTCCTTCATCTTGATGCTGGCGCTCATCGTTATAGGCGCCGTCCGCCTTCACTGATCCAGGCAGCCATTTCAAGGAAATCCCGAAGCCGATTTCTTTTTCGGGTTATCTCAAAATAACGCGCCTGCTCGGTGCCGCGCTCGGCATCAGCGAGCCGGAAGACGAGATACAGCAGGCACCGGCCGAAACCCTTGTTCGCCCCGAGGTGGCGTAGCTTCTGTTTTCGCTCCCCTTTTTAAATGCTGCACCGCAATGGATGTGTGCGCGCACTTTTGGTGCGGATATCCCGTGCCATTTTTCTAATAACCACAATAAATCAGTGGTTTATAATCCTGGCACGCCGCTTGCGAAGTAAGGTTATCACAGCGATTTTCCGCCAACGAGGGTGGGCTGATGGCGATGACGCCATGCGCTGATTTGGCAATCCTCCCTCAACGACCGTTCGCACGGTCCACCCGGAAAATCGATCATGGACAAAAAATCCTTTCTGCAGGCCGGCCACACGCCGACCCTGCTCGCTGCCTTCCTCTACTTCGACCTCGCCTTCATGGTCTGGGTCCTGCTCGGCCCGCTCGGCATCGGCATCGCCAAGGATCTGGGGCTGTCGCATGCCGAGAAGGGCATGATGGTGGCTACGCCGGTGCTGGCCGGGGCGCTGTTGCGCATCATCATGGGCATCCTGGTCGATCGCCTGTCGCCCAAGAAGGCGGCGATCATCGGGCAGGTCGTGGTTATTGCCACCATGCTCTACGCCTGGCAGATCGGCGTCCATTCCTATGGTGAAGTGCTGGTCCTCGGCCTCTTCCTCGGGGTTGCCGGTGCCTCCTTCGCGGCGGCGCTGCCGCTGGCTTCGCGCTGGTATCCGGCCGAACATCAGGGGACGGCGATGGGCATTGCCGGGGCCGGCAACTCGGGTACGGCGCTCGCCGCCTTGTTCGCCCCGGGGCTGGCCGCCGCCTTCGGCTGGGTCAACGTGTTCGGGATCGTGCTGATTCCGCTGGTCATCGTCCTCATTGCTTTTATCTTCATGGCCAAGGATGCGCCGGACGCACCGCCGCCGAAGACCTTTGCCGAATATCTCAAGGTCCTCAAGGACAAGGATGCCTGGTGGTTCATGTTCTTCTACTCGGTGACCTTCGGTGGTTTCGTCGGCCTGGCTTCGTCGCTGGTCATCTACTTCAACACCCAGTACGGCCTCGATCCGAAGATGGCGGGCTTTTTCACCGCCGGCTGCGTCTTTGCCGGTTCGCTGGTGCGGCCGATCGGCGGCAACGTGGCGGACCGCATCGGCGGCGTCAAATCGCTCTCGGTGATGTACGTCTTTGCCGCGATCTTCCTGGCCATCGTCAGCTTCGGCCTGCCGGAAGCCTGGATGGCGCTGGCTGCCTTCGTCGGCGCCATGTTGGCGCTCGGCATGGGGAATGGCGCGGTCTTCCAGTTGGTGCCGCAGCGCTTCCGCAAGGAAATCGGCGTGATGACGGGGCTGGTCGGCATGGCCGGCGGTGTCGGCGGCTTCTACCTGGCTTCCAGCCTGGGTTTCTCGAAACAGCTGACCGGCAGCTACCAGTCCGGCTTCCTGATTTTCGCAGCCCTTGCCGTCCTTGCGCTGGTCGGCCTGACCGGCGTCAAGACCCGCTGGCGCACAACCTGGGGCGCCAGCCACCTGACCGCCGCTAAAATCTGAAAGCTAGCTGGTAGGATCGAGTAAAACCGATCCCTCCTCGATCCTGAAAATATGCCCCTGCAAATCGATGTTGGCCATGCCTCCCTGACCGGGCCGCGCGAGCGGAACGAGGATTTTTGCGGCGTCGCCACGCCGGAAGGCCTGGAGCTTGAAAACAAGGGGGCGATGGCTGCCGTTGCCGATGGTATCGGCGGCCACAAAGGCGGGCGTGAGGCGGCCGAATACACGGTGCGTGGCCTGCTTTCCGACTATTTTGCGACGCCCGATACCTGGGCGATACCGCGCGCCATTGAAACAGTGACGACGGCGCTCAACCGCTGGGTGATTGCCGAGGGTAGCCGCAATGCCGAGCTGTCGGGCATGGCGACGACGCTCTCGGTGCTGGTCCTGCGCGGTCGTCGCTACGTCACTGCCCATATCGGCGACAGCCGCATCTATCGCGTGCGCGAAGGCCATCTGCAGTTGCTGACGGTGGATCACACCTGGGAACATCCGGAGCTGAACAACGTGCTGTCGCGCGCCATCGGCCTCGACCCGCGCGTCCTGATGGATTTTGCCGATGGCGAACTGGCGCTGAACGACCGTTTTCTGCTCCTTTCCGATGGTGTCTGGGGCATCCTGCCCGATGCCCTGATGGCCGAAATCCTGCTCGATCACCCCGAACCGCAGGCTGCTGCCGCTGCCCTGACCAGTCTGGCGCTGGCCCAGGGCGGCCATGACAATGCGACGGCGGTCGTCGTCGATGTGCTGGCGCTGCCGGCGGCCAGCCTGCGCGATAGCCTGGAAAGCGCTGCCAGCCTGCCGCTGCCACATCGCCTCAAGGTGGGGCATGAAATCGACGGCCTGATGGTTGAGGAGATTCTCCACGATGCGCGCGAAACGCTGCTCTATCGCGTCAGCAACCCGCGCAACGGCCAGCAGCTGGTGCTCAAGACGCTGCAAGCGACAATGCAGGATGACCCCGGCGCCATTGCCGCGCTCCTCATGGAAGAATGGCGGGCGAGGCGCGTTGTTTCCCCGTTTTTCCCGCAGGTGGTGCCGAACGAGGAACGTAGCTGCCTGTATTACCTGATGACCTGGCATGCCGGCGCAACGCTGCAGGCCCGGCTTGATTCCGGCCAGCACTTTCCGGCGGCAGAGGCGGTGCGGCTGGGTATTGCCCTGCTCAAGGCGATTGCTGCGTTGCATCGCCTCGATATCGTTCATCGCGACATCAAGACCGACAATATTCATCTCGGCCAGGATGGCGTACTGCGTGTCCTCGATCTGGGCGTCGCCATCAGTCTGGCCGAGCGCCAGGCCGACGATCCGATCGGTCAGGCCGGCACACCGTCCTACATGGCGCCGGATCTCTTCGAAAGCCCGCAGCCGCAGCCCGGCCATGACCTCTATGCGGCCGGCGTGACGCTTTACCACCTGCTGACGCGCAAATACCCCTACGGTGAAATTGAACCCTTCCAGACGCCGAAATTTGGCGAGCCCACCCATCCGACCCGCTGGCGGCCGGAAATCCCCGGCTGGCTGGAGAACATCCTGCTCAAGGCCGTTGCCCGCGAGGCCAAGAATCGCTTCGAGACCGCCGAGGAATTCGTGCTGGCGCTCGAGCGCGGTGCCAACCGGCCGCTCGCCGCGCCGAGCCGGCAACCGCTGGTGCAGCGCAATCCACTGAAGTTCTGGAAAGGCGTCGCCGCGCTGTCCCTGGTGCTCAACCTGATCTTGTTGCTCAAGTTGCTGGGCTAGCCAGGGTGCTAGTCAGCCTGACGGAAAAGCGCGAACGGCGCGTCAGTCTGGTTTTTCGCCAGCGGAGGCTGGATAATCGGCCGAATTCAACGAGGCTCAAACCATGACTACTGCCCTTATCCTCTTCGCCCACGGTGCCCGCGACCCGGAGTGGGCCAATCCCATGCGCCGCGTCCAGGCTGTCATTCGCCAGCGCATGACGAACGTGCCGGTCGAACTGGCCTTTCTCGAATTCATGGCGCCGACCTTGCCCGACTGCGCTGCCGGGCTGATTGCACAAGGGGCCGACAAGATTGTCGTGATGCCGATGTTCGTCGCACGGGGTGGGCATTTGAAGAAGGAGACGCCGGAGATGCTCGCCGCCCTGCGCGCGACCTACCCGCAGGTCGAATTTTCCTTGGGCAACGCCATCGGCGAACACGAACTGGTCGTTCAGGCTATGGCAACCGCGGCGCTGGAGGTGGCTGGCCTGTAGCTTGCTAAGTAAAGGCCATGCTTACCGTACTTGTTATTGATGAATCCCGTTCCCGTGCCGGCGAAATCTGCGCCGGACTGGCGCTGGCCGGTTATCAGGTCGCGGCCATTTTGGCCGGTTCCGAAAATCTGACCGCCGAAGTCGAGCGCCTGCAGCCCGACGTCATCCTGATCGATACCGACAGCCCGAGCCGCGATACGCTCGAAAACCTGGCGGCGATGAACAAGGACATGCCGCGCCCGGTCATCATCTTTACCCAGGAAGATGGCCAGGAAACCATACGGGATGCCGTCAAGGCGGGGGTTTCGGCCTATATCGTCGATGGTCTGGACCCGAAACGCATCAAGCCCATCCTCGAGGTGGCGCGCGCCCGTTTCGACGATACGCAGGCTCTGCGCCGCGAACTCGACGAGGTTTCGCAAAAATTGAGCGACCGCAAGCTCGTCGATAAGGCCAAGGGCGTCCTTATGAAAGCGCGTGGCCTTGATGAGGATGCGGCCTATCACGCCATGCGCAAGCTGGCCATGGAGCGCGGCCAGTCGATGGCCAAGGTGGCGCGCGACGTCATCGATATGGCGCGGGTGCTGCTCTAAAGCTGTGCGGGCGGAGCACATGTTGCACTGCAATAGTGCATCGATCCGGCTCCGGCGATGGTGGAAATGAGGCAGTCAAGTACTTGAAAACAAAGTAATACTAATTAACTAGTACTAATTAACTAGTCCTGGCACGGCCATTGCAATAGTCCTCTCAAAGCGCACGGTCAATGGCGGCCGGGCGAGAGTCGAGTAATACCGATTCAAGGACAAGGGCGTCCATCCGAGCTGCCACCCGGCGGCCAGGATGTGACGCCCATTTTGTTTTTAGATTCTCGCAATCAAGGAGCAAGCAATGGAAGACAAGAAACTGGCCGTAGCGGATGTCGCAACTGACAAACCCTCCTTTTCACGTCGTGATTTCGTTTCAACAGCCTTGGGAGCCTCTCTGATGGCCATGGTCCCTCCCGGCGTTCGCAGCGGTGCCTGGGCCGCTGGTTCGGATGCCCCCGAAAAAAAGGAAGTCCGTATCGGCTTCATCCCGCTCACCGATTGCGCCTCCGTCGTCATGGCGTCGGTCATGAAGTTCGATGAGAAGTACGGCATCAAGATCATCCCGACCAAGGAAGCCTCGTGGGCTTCCGTGCGCGACAAGCTGGT
>CAIYYE010000380.1 GCA_903930395.1 uncultured beta proteobacterium | reverse complement strand
TGCATGCGTGCCACTTCCCGGTTGATCGGCTCGTCGTCCACGATCAGCACATGGCGGCCGGCATGGCGCTGTTCGAGCTGCGTTCCCGCATCTTCGCCCGGCAGATCGGCAGGAGGCTCAATTTTCCGTCGCTCCATCTTCTTGAGTTTTGCCGTAAACCAGAAAGTGCTTCCCGCCCCCGGCGTACTTTGCACGCCTGCCTCACCACCCATCAACTCGGCCAATCGCCGCGTAATGGCCAGCCCGAGCCCCGTTCCGCCGTACTTGCGGGTCATCGAATTGTCGGCCTGCTCGAAGGCACTGAACAGTCGCGTCATTACCTCGGGGGAAATGCCGATTCCCGTGTCCTGTACTTCAAAGCGCACGAGAACCTCGTCAGGCCTGTCGTCCTGAACGATGATGCGGACCATCACGCTGCCCGTCTCGGTGAACTTGATGGCATTGGAGGCGTAGTTGAGTATGGCCTGCTGCAGGCGCGTCGGATCACCCTCCAGGTTGTCCGGCAAGGTGCCGGCGTCCATCAGGAGGGAAAGCCCCTTGCTGCCGGCTCGATCCGCGAGCATCGATTTGACATTGCTCAACAGGCTGGAGAACGCAACCGGCGCCTCTTCAAGCTCGAACTTGCCCGCTTCGATCTTGGATATATCCAGAATATTGTTGATGATGGACAACAGATGGTTGGCGGCGGCGTCCATCTTGTCGAGCCGATCGGCCTGGGCGGGCGTCACCCCTTCGCGCCGCAGGATATTTGCCATGCCGACGATGCCGTTCATCGGGGTGCGAATTTCATGGCTCATGTTGGCCAGGAAGGCGCTCTTTGCCACATTGGCCGCTTCCGCTGCATCGCGGGCTTCGGCCAGATCGGCGGTGCGGGCGAGGACGAGTTTTTCGAGGTGTGCCTCGCTCTTCTGGAGTTCCGCCTCGGCTGCCTTGCGCGCCGCCACTTCGTGCCGAAGCTTGTGTATCCACACGGCAAACAGGGTCAACAACAAGGCGGCGACAGCGCCATACAGGAGCACGGTTTTGGCTGGCAGCCCTTGTTCGATATGGACCCCCATCCAGCGATTGAGGATATCGTCCTGTTCGTTTTGCGGAATCGCCGCCAGGGTTTTTTCAAGGATGCCCAGCAGTTCAGGGTGGCGATGAATGACTGCCATGCTGTGCGCGCTGCGGTATTCGGTGGTACCGGAAATCCGCAGATTCAGCTCACCCGTCTTCTGGATCAGGTAGTTCAGCGAGGGTGCATCGCCGACATAGGCATCGGCCTCGCCCTCCCTCAGCAGTTCAAAGGCTTGCACTTCATCCGTCGTGGCCACCAGTTCGATCCGCGGATGATCCCTGGCCAGCACTTCCTGCATGAAATAGCCTTGCTTGACCGCGACCCGCTTGCCGTAAAGATGGCGCAAGTCGCCCAGATAGCCTTTCCGGCCATCATTGATAATGACAATCGCCGAGTGGATAAAAGGTGAGGTGAAATTCAGGAAGAGCCGACGGTCCGGCGTATTCACGGCGTCGCTCAGCATATCCAGTTGGCCCGCCTTGGCCATGTCCAGGGTCTGTTGCCAGCTTTTCCCCTTGATCACCTCGAAGCGCACCCCCAGGCGGCCTTCCAGCAAGCGCAGGATATCGGCGTTGATACCGACAAAATCGCCCTTCCCGTTAAACCACTCATAGGGCGCGAAATCCCGGTCGATACCGACCCGAATGACCGGATGCGCCTTGAGCCACGCCTGCTCCGCCTCGGTCAGCGCCAGCGCAATGCGGCTGGAAAAGACAAAACGGTTGAGTTGCCGGTCCGACAGGGGCGGCGCCAACTTGCGCTCAGCATAGATCGAGGCCAGCCGACGCAGGCGACCGGGATCGAGCAGGCCCAGTTGCACACTTTCCGGCAGAATCATCTTGCGCGTCTGCTCCGCCTCGAAACGCAGATGCTCAACGCTGAGCGCACTCCCGTATTGATGCTTGATCAGCTGGATCATTTCTTCCGGATGGTCCAGCGCGTATTGCCAACCTTTCAGGCTGGCGCGCACGAAACGTTCGGCCCGCCCGGGATTTTCCTGCAGTTCCCGCTCACTGGTAATGAGCAGGTCACCATAGAAATCCAGTCCGTAATTCTGCGGATTGATGATGTTGACCGGAATGCCACGCTGGGCGAAATAGAAGGGCTGATCGGTCAGATAGGCCGACATCACGTCGACCTTGCCCGTGGCGAGATCCTCTTTGTCGTAGGTGTGCTGGACGTAGGTGAATTTGTCCGGCGTCAAGCCGGTTTCCGAGAGCAGCGCCCGGAGCGGCCCTTCATCGCTGCCAGTGGCGTCAAACATCAGGCGTTTGCCCACCATTTCATAGGGGCTGATGATGCCGGACTGCCGTCGACTGATAAATACCAGGGGATCATGCTGAAAGATCGCCGCCAGGGCGACGATGGGCGCGCCCTTGGCGTAATCGGAGACCACCCCCGAGTCACCGATGCCGTAATTCGCCTGTCCCGAAACCACGGTATCAACAACCGTTTGCTTGGGATCGAGCGGACGAATATCGACCTCCAGGCCCTCATCGGCAAAATAGCCTTGCACCTTGGCGGCGTAGTAGCCGGCAAACTGGAACTGATGGAACCACTTGAGTTGCAGCGCCACTTTTTCGGCCGGCGCGGCATGGGCGGGCAACGAAAGCAGGAGACTCGCCAGCAACGTACAGAAAATCGAGTAAAAGGAATTAGGCATCGCCCATCAATCAGGTCTTGTCATTGTGCGCATCGATGGATCAAGCTTACCGGAAATAGCCGGACATGGTTTGCCTTTGCCGCCAGCGCCACAACCCTTGTCCGGGCTGTGCCCCGGCCTTATCCGCCGCTCAGGGCCTGGACAATCACCACGTCATCGTCGGGCTGCAGCGTCTGCGACAAGGCATCGGCCGAAACGCCATTGACGAAGAGACGAATGTGGCGGCGCACCTGCTGTTGCTCGTCGATCATGCGAAAGCGGATGCCCGGATACTGGCGGTCCAGATCAGACAGCAGCGCATCAAGCGTCGAACCGCTAGCCTCGGCCTGGCTACTCCGGGTGTATGAATGCAGGGCGCTCGGGATCAGCACTTTCATGGCAGGCCAGCGCTACAGGACAACGGCTTCCACGGCGTAGATTTCCGGCAGATGGCGGGCGATGCATGCCCAGTTTCGGCCTTCGTCGCGGCTCATCCACAGTTCGCCGCTTGTCGTCCCGAAGTAAAGGCCGAGCGGATCATGGCTGTCACAGCACATCGCCTGCCGCTTGACCGTCCACCATGCCTGCTCCTTCGGCATGCCCGCATCCTGGCGCTGCCAGCTTGCGCCAGCATCTTGTGTCACATACACCGCCGGCTTGCCACCCGGGCTGGTGCGTGGCCAGACCTCGGTGCCATCCATCGGCAAGACCCAGGCCGTCTTGTCATCACGGGGATGCACCGTCATCGTGAAGCCGATGTCGCCGACT
>CAIYYE010000379.1 GCA_903930395.1 uncultured beta proteobacterium | reverse complement strand
CGCCGAGCAGGGGCAGGGTCTTGCCCGGGTCGGCCATGACCACGCTTTCGGTCACTTCGATTTCCAGCGAGCCTGACGGTAGCCCGTAGCGCGCCATCGTGTCCCGGATCAGGCTGGCGAGATCCTGATGGATCAACTGCCTGGCCGATACGTTGACGGCAACCTTCTGCCAGCCGTAGCCGGCCTGGTGCCACTCGGCGATCTGCTGGCAGGCTTGATCGATGACGGTTTGCCCCAGCGCGTCGATCAGCCCGGATTCCTCGGCGACCGGGATGAACTGGTCGGGCGGGATGAAGCCATGCCCGGCCCGCTCCCAGCGGACTAATGCCTCGAAGCCGGTGGCTTTGCCGGAAATCGCATCGACCTTTGCCTGGTAGTGCAGGCTGAGATCTTCATTGGCTAGCGCTTCGCGCAAGGCGGTTTCCAGCTCGCGACGTCGGCTGGCGTTTTCCGACATGGCCGCATGGAAAAACTCATGGCGATTCTTGCCGGCTTCCTTGGCGGCGTACAGCGCCATGTCGGCATTTTTCATCAATGCTTCGATGCTGCCGCCATCTTCAGGGAACAGGGCGATGCCGATCGATGTATTGACGTGCAGGCTGGCGCCCGAAATATCGACCGGCGCTTCGAGAACCTGCATCAGCTTGGTGGCCAGACGGGCGCAATCTTCGCGCTGCTGGAGGCCATTGAGCAGCACCACAAACTCGTCGCCACCCAGACGGGCCAACGTGTCGGTGGCGCGGATGCAGGACTGGAGGCGAACGGCCAGTTCCTTGAGCAGCAGGTCGCCGACATCGTGGCCAAGCGTGTCGTTGATGGATTTGAACTGATCGAGATCGAGAAACAGGAGGCCCAGCCGGCTGCGATCACGTTCGGCGCGGGCGATGGCGAGCCGCAGGTGTTCATGCAGCAGGCTGCGGTTGGCCAGACCGGTCAGCGGATCGTGGCAGGCCAGGTGCCGGAGTTGCTCGTCCTTTTCGAAATCGTCCGTGATGTCGTTGAACACGGAGACAAAGTGCGTGATCGAGCCATCCGCATCGCGCACTGCATCGATGCTGCGTCGTTCAAGAAATATGCTGCCATCGCGACGCTGGCTCCACATTTCGCCTTCCCAGTTGCCGGTATCCGAAAGGCGTTTCACGAGTTGATCGTAATGAAGGCTGTCCTGCCGGTCGGAAAGCAGCAGGCTGACGTGCTGGCCGATGGCCTCGTTCGCCGGGTATCCGGTTATGGCCGAAAAAGCCGGGTTGACTTCGACGATGATGCCATCCGGCCGCGTGACCAGTATGCCTTCGGCCGTGTTCTGGATGATCGAATAGGCAAGGCGGTTGCGTTCTGCGTGCTCGACGACTTCGCGCTCCAGGCTGGCATTTTGCGTGCGTAGCTCCGCTTCTGCAGCGAGCAGGCCGATGTTGAGTTTTTCCACCTCGTTGCGCTGGCGCTGAACGTCCTGGAGCAGATCCTGGTTTTGCGTTCTCTGATGGATGGTCGCGATCAGCAATCGGCGGGCGCCAGCATGACTGAGCAGCATCACAACAAAGAAACAGGCGCCGAGGACGCTGATCACCGAACCGATCACATCCAGGCGAAGGATGAAAGTGGCGGGAATCAGCACGCAGAACAGGAAAAAACGCGTTGGCCAGTTGACCGGGGCCAGCACCGTTGCGGCGCCGCCGGCCATGCCGGCCAGAATGCAGATGATGCCGAATTTCGCATGTTGCGAAGCGTCGGGAAAAATGAGTACGGGCAGGATTCCCCAGAGCAGGGCATTGACGATCAGGGGTATGTTGAAAAACAACTCCCGCTGACGCAGGCTGAAACGATCCGGATTTGGCAAGACCAGAACAACGAAAAGGGCACGAACGAGGGTGATCAGCAGGGCTGCCAGCAGCCAGGCCGGGGCGACGATGGCCTGTTTGTCGATCCAGTTAATCCACAAAACCCCGCCGATCGCCAGGGCAGTCATGGGAATGCCGCCCCTGGACTGCCGGAAGGCTTCCTTGATCAGCGCATCACGTAGTTGTTCGTCTGGGAGGGTTGCCACGGGCATGATTTCTGGGGAGTTCGGCATAACTTTAACCAAACTTGGGCCGCCGGCAAATAAAAGTTGACCAATGAATACGGTTGTCTATAATTCAAACGTTCGTTTTAGTTTGGCGAAGCGAAAAAAATAGACCAAAAGGAGATGCAATTGAACAAGCTGATCGTAAAGAAAGCGGCCGTGCTGGGCGCCGGCGTGATGGGGGCGCAGATCGCCGCACACCTCGCCAACGCGAATGTGCCGGTCGTTCTGTTCGACCTGCCGGCCAAGGAAGGCGACAAGAACGGCATCGTGAAAAAGGCGCTGGATGGCCTGAAGAAACTGGACCCGGCGCCACTGGCCAGCAAGGGCAAACTGCAGTTCATTGATGCCGCCAATTACGACGAGCACCTGCCGCTGCTCGCTGAGTGCGACCTGGTCATCGAAGCCATCGCCGAGCGCATGGACTGGAAGAACGACCTCTACGCCAAGATTGCGCCGCATCTCGCACCGAACGCCATCGTCGCTTCCAACACCTCCGGCCTCTCGATGAATGCGCTGGCGCAGGGCTTGCCGGAAGTGGTCCGCCCGCGCTTCTGCGGTATCCATTTCTTCAACCCCCCGCGCTACATGCACCTGGTCGAAATCATCGGTACGCAGAGCACGGACGGCAGCACCCTGGATGCGCTGGAAACCTGGCTGACCTCGCGTCTGGGCAAGGGCGTGATCCGCGCGCTGGATACGCCGAATTTCGTCGCCAACCGCATCGGCGTGTTTTCGATTTTGGCCGTCATGCACCACACGCAGGCTTTCGGTCTCGGCTTCGATGAAGTCGACGCGCTGACCGGCCCGAAGATCGGCCGCCCGAAGAGCGCTACCTACCGCACCGCTGATGTCGTTGGCCTCGATACGCTGGCCCATGTCGTCAAGACCATGCAGGACACGCTGCCGAATGATCCGTGGCACAGCTATTTCACCAATCCGGCCTGGTTGCAGGCACTGATTGCACAGGGCGCGCTGGGCCAGAAGACCCGCTGCGGCATCTTCCGCAAGCAGGGCAAGGAAATCCAGGTGCTCGACCTGGCCAAGCAGGATTACCGCAGCTCGGCCGGCGAGATCGCCGAGGAAGTCGGCGCCATTTTGAAGATGAAGAACCCGGCCGAGAAATTTGCCGCGTTGCGTGCGTCCTCGCATTCGCAGGCGCAGTTCCTGTGGGCCATCTTCCGCGACATTTTCCACTATGCCGCCGTGCAACTGGAAAACGTTGCCGACAACGCCCGTGATCTCGACCTGGCCATGCGCTGGGGCTTCGGCTGGTCGCAGGGCCCGTTTGAAACCTGGCAGGCCGCCGGCTGGAGCGACATCGCGCAGGCCATCGCTGCCGACATTGCTGCCGGCAAGGCCATGAGCGCCACGCCGCTGCCCGCCTGGGCGCTGGAAGCCGGGCGGACTGGCGTGCATACGGCCCAGGGTTCGTATTCGGCCAGTAAGAACGCCTATGTGGCCCGTTCGACCCTGCCGGTTTACCAGCGCCAGCTGTTCCCCGAGCGCGTGCTGGGCGAGGGTGGCGCGATACCGGAAAAATCCGGCGAAACACTCTTCGAAAACGATGGTGTGCGCCTGTGGTCGATTCCCACGGTGGACCGGAAAATCGGCATTATTTCCATCAAATCCAAGATGCACACCATCGGCGACGAGGTGCTGGATGGCGTGATCGCCGCCGTGCGTCAGGCCGAAACGACGCTTGACGGCGTGGTGATCTGGCATGAAGCGCCGTTTGCCGTGGGTGCCAATCTGGCGCAGGTGTCTGAAGCCATTGCCGCCGGCCAGTTCGACATGCTTGAAAAGACGGTCGAGAAATTTCAGCGCGCTTCGCAGACTTTGAAATACGCACAGGTGCCGGTCGTGGCTGCCGTGCAGGGCATGGCGCTGGGCGGCGGTTGTGAGTTTGTCATGCATGCCGGCAAGCGCGTCATGGCACTGGAGAGCTACGTTGGCCTGGTTGAGGCCGGCGTCGGCCTGATTCCGGCCGGTGGTGGCTGCAAGGAATTCGCCGTGCGTGCCGCCGACTGGGCTGCGCAATCAAACGTGCCGGGCGAGGTGTTCAATTTCCTGCAACCGGCCTTCATGACCATCGCCATGGCCAAGGTAGCCAAGAGCGCGGTCGAGGCGGTCGATTATGGTTTTGCCCGACCGACCGACACCATCCTCTTCAACGCCAACGAACTGCTCTTTGTGGCAATTCGCGAAGCCCGCGCCATGGCCGAGGCCGGCTATGCGCCGCCACCCATGCCGCGCGCCATCCCGGTCGCCGGCAAGAACGGCATCGCGACCTTCGAGATGATGCTGGTGAACATGAAGGAAGGCGGCATGATTTCCGCCCACGACTACAAGGTGGCCAAATCGGCGGCTATTGCGCTGTGCGGTGGCGAGGTCGAGACCGGCAGCCTGGTTGATGAGGAATGGCTGATCACGGTCGAACGCCGGCTCTTCGTCGAACTGCTGAAAACCCCCGAAACCCAGGCCCGGATCAAGCACACGCTGGATACCGGCAAGCCGCTTCGCAATTAATCGGGCCAGGAGACAAAGAAAAATGACCAAACAAATACAAGACGCCTACATCGTCGCCGCGACCCGTCTGCCGGTCGCCAAAAAGAACGGCATGTTCAAAAACGTGCGGCCGGATGACATGCTGGCCCATGCGATCAAATCGGTCGTCGCCCAGGTGCCGGGGATTGATCCGGCGCTGATCGGTGACGTCATCGTCGGCTGCGCCATGCCGGAAGGCGAGCAGGGCATGAATGTGGCCCGCATCGGCCTGCTGCTCGCCGGCTTGCCGATTACCGTGCCGGGCATCACGATCAACCGCTTCTGTTCCTCCGGGGTGCAGGCCGTGGCCGATGCGGCCAACCAGATCCGCCTTGGCCTGGCCGATGTGATGATCGCAGCCGGCACCGAGTCGATGTCGGTGATGCCGCAGATGATGGGCAACAAGATGTCGATGAACCCGGCCATTTTCGCGAAAGAGGAAAATCTCGGCATTGCCTACGGCATGGGCCTCACCGCCGAGAAGGTGGCGAGCCAGTGGAAGGTCGGTCGCGAGGCGCAGGATGCCTTTGCCGTCGAGTCGCATCGCCGTGCCTGTGCGGCCATTGCCGCCGGTCACTTCAAGGCCGAGATTTCGCCCTACACGGTGCGCGAGAGCCTGCCCGACCTGGCCTCCGGCGAGATTCGGATTCGCGAGCGGGTGGTCGATACCGATGAAGGTCCGCGCCCGGATTCTGCCCTCGACAAGCTGGCGAAACTGAAGCCGGTCTTTCACGCCCGTGGTTCGGTGACGGCCGGCAATTCCTCGCAGATGTCCGACGGCGCCGGTGCGGTCATGCTGGTGTCGGAAAAAATCCTGCGCCAGCACAATCTGACACCGCTCGCCCGCTTTGCCGGCTACGCCGTCGGGGGCGTCGCGCCGGAAATCATGGGTATCGGGCCGGTCGCGGCAATTCCCAAGGTGCTGGCCCAAGTCGGTATCACGCAGGATGAGCTGGACTGGATCGAACTCAACGAAGCCTTCGCCGCCCAGTCGATTGCCGTCATGCAGGAACTCGGCATCGACCCGGCCAAGGTCAACCCGCTCGGCGGCGCCATCGCGCTTGGCCACCCGCTCGGTGCGACCGGGGCCATCCGCATCGCCACCGTCGTGCATGGCCTGCAGCGTACGGGCGGAAAATACGGCATGGTGACCATGTGCATCGGGACCGGCATGGGTGCGGCCGGCATCATCGAGCGGATTTGACCGTAGAAGCCGGAGATAGCTCATGAAACCCGCCTGGCTGGCCAAACTATCACCCGCCTGGCGGGCGCGCATGGTGCGCCTGGGTTTCAACTTTCATCCCGCCTTTCGCGGCACCGGCGGACGGGTGACCCATGTCGCGAATGATCTGCGCCACATCAGGGTGCGCCTGCCGCTCAACTGGAAGACGAAGAATATCGTCGGCTCGCTGTATGGCGGTTCGCTCTTTGCGATCACCGACGGGGCGCATCCAATGATGTTGATGGCGGCGCTCGGTGACGGCTATATCGTCTGGGACAAGGCGGCGAGCATTCGCTATCGCAAGCCGGGGTTTTCGACGCTGTACGCGGATTTCGTGCTGAGTGACGAGGAATTGTTGGATATCCGGACCGCTTTGGTCAAATCTCCGGAGCTAGAACGGACTTATCTGGTCGAATTGAAGGACAGGCATGGCACCGTGCATACCGTGGTCGAGCGCACGGTCTATATCGCCGACAAACATTACTACCGACAAAAGAGCGGTGGAGGAGACAAGCAATGATTACATCGACAAGCGTCAGGCGGGCTGCGCTGATTGCTGCCCTGGTAGCGGTTCCGGGACTGCATGCCGCCGAGGTGGCTGGCGTCAGGGTGGATGACAGCATCCGTATCGGCAACAGTGAGCTGGTCCTCAATGGGGCCGGCCTGCGCAGCAAGCTGTTCATCAAGGTCTATGTCGGCGCGCTCTATGTCGGCCAGAAGACAGGGGCGCCGAACGCCATTTACGACAGTCCGCAGCCGCGCCGCATGCTCATGCGAATGCTGCGCGATCTCGATGCCGAGACGCTCAATTCGGCGCTCGATGACGGCCTGAAGAGCAACCACAGCCCGGCTGAACTGGCTGAGCTGAAGACTCAGGCCGAGCAGTTGGGCGGCATCATGCGGGGTATCGGCAAAGCCCGTGAAGGGGATACCATTGCCATAGACTTTTTTGCCGATGGCGTTGCCGTCAGCCTGAATGGCGAAGCGCGCGGCAAGGTGGCCGGGGCTGGGTTCGCCAAGGCACTGCTCAAGGTCTGGCTCGGTGACAAACCAGTGGACGCCTCACTCAAGAAGGCGCTGCTCGGCAATTAAGCTGGCCAATAAAGGAGGAGACAAAAATGGAAAAAATCTGGCTACAAAGCTATCCGAATGGCGTGCCGGCCGACATCGACATCGACCATATCCCGTCGCTCGTCGCGCTGTTTGAAAAAGCCTGCGCGACCTATGCCGACAAGGTGGCCTACATCAGCATGGACAAGGCGATGACCTATCGCCAGCTCGATGAGGAGAGCAAGGCCTTTGCCGGCTGGTTGCAGGCCAAGGGCTTGAAGAAGGGCGATCGGGTTGCCCTGATGATGCCCAACCTGCTGCAATATCCGGTGGCCTTGTTTGGCACCCTGCGGGCGGGTTGTGTCGTGGTCAATTGCAATCCGCTGTACACGCCGCGAGAACTCGAACATCAGCTCAAGGATTCCGGTGCGGTTGCCATCGTCATCGTCGAAAATTTTGCCCATACCCTGGAGCAGGTGATCGCCAATACGGCGATCAGGCACGTCATCGTGACGCCGATGGGGGAGATGCTCGGCCTCAAGGGCGTCATCGTCAATTTTGTCGTTCGCCACGTCAAGAAGCTGGTGCCGGCCTGGAAACTGCCCGATTCGATAGGCTTCAACAGCGCACTGGCGACCGGGCGCAGCCACGGCTGGCAAGCGGTGCCGCTCAATCAGGAAGACATCGCCTTCCTGCAATACACGGGCGGTACGACGGGGGTTTCCAAGGGGGCCATGCTGACGCATGCCAACATCGCTTCCAACGTCACGCAGGCTTACAACTGGATCAAGCCGGTGGTGCGCGAGGGCGAAGAGTTCATCATCACGGCGCTGCCGCTTTATCATATCTTCGCCCTGACGGCGAACTGCCTGACCTTCCTGATGATAGGCGCGCGCAATCTCCTGATCGCCAATCCGCGGGACATTCCGGGTTTCGTCAAGGAATGGGGCAAGTATCCGGTGACGGTGGTGACGGGGGTCAATACCTTGTTCAACGCCCTGCTCAACAACCCCAACTTTGCCGGTCTCGACTTCTCGACCATGCGCGTCACGCTCGGTGGCGGCATGGCCGTCCAGGGTCCGGTTGCCGAAAAGTGGAAGCAGGTGACCGGGACGCCGCTGCTGCAAGCCTACGGCCTCACCGAAACCTCACCGGCAGCAACGATCAATCCGCTCGATATGGGCGATTTCAACGGTTCCATCGGCCTGCCGATTTCGTCCACCGAGGTCTCGATTCGCGATGACTATGGGAGTGAGGTGCCGCAAGGGCAAATCGGCGAAATCTGCATTCGTGGCCCCCAGGTCATGAAAGGTTATTGGCAGCGCCAGGATGAAACGGATCTCGCTTTTTATCCGGACCGCTTCCTGCGTACCGGCGACATGGGTTATGTCGACAAGAAGGGTTTTGTTTTCCTGGTCGACCGCAAAAAGGACATGATCCTGGTTTCCGGCTTCAACGTTTATCCGAACGAAGTCGAGGAAGTTGTCGCCATGCACCCCGGCGTACTCGATGTGGCCGCCATTGGCGTGGCCGACGAGAACTCGGGTGAAGCGGTGAAGATATTCGTTGTCCGCAAGGACCCTGCCGTCACCGAGCGCATGCTCATCGATCATTGCCGTGGCTTGCTCACCGGCTACAAGATCCCCAAACAAGTTGAATTCCGTGACGACCTGCCGCGCACCAATGTCGGCAAGATCCTGCGTCGCGCCCTGAAAGAGGGGGCTTGATGCCGATTCCAGAATCACTGAGCAGGAACCTGGCGCTACCGGCCATCTGTGCGCCGATGTTCATCGTCTCCAATCCTGACCTCGTCATCGCCCAGTGCAAGGGGGGCCTGATCGGCTCCTTTCCGGCACTCAACGCCCGCCCCAAGGAACTGCTCGACGCCTGGCTGACCCGCATCAAAACCGAACTGGCGGCCGACCCCAAGGCCGCGCCGTTTGCTGTCAATCAGATCATCCATCCCTCGAACGAACGCCTCGAACACGACATGGCGCTCTGCGTGCAGCACGAGGTGCCGCTGATCATCACCAGCCTGTCGGCGCCGACAGCCATCGTGCCGCCTGTACATGCCTACGGTGGCAAGGTTTTCCACGATGTAATCAGCGTACGCCATGCCGAAAAGGCCCTCGAAGCCGGCGTTGATGGCCTGATCCTGGTTTGCGCCGGAGCCGGTGGCCATGCCGGGACGCTCAGCCCCTTCGCGCTGGTCGGTGAAATCCGCAAGTTCTACGACGGTCCGATTGCGCTCTCCGGTTCGATTACCAACGGCTCTTCCATTCTCGCCGCGCAGGCCATGGGGGCGGATTTCGCCTACATCGGCACGCGCTTCATCGCGACGCACGAAGCCCATGCCGTCGAAGCCTACAAGCAGGCCATCGTCGATTCGGCGGCCAAGGACGTGGTTTACACGCCGTATTTCACGGGCGTACATGGCAACTACCTCAGTAAAAGCATCATCGCCGCCGGCCTCGATCCAGCCAATCTGCCGGAAAAGGACAAGACCGCCATGAGCTTTGGTGGCGCCCGTGACGCCAAGGCCTGGAAGGATATCTGGGGTGCCGGGCAGGGTGTCGGCACCATTGATGATGTGCTGCCGACCGCCCAGCTGATTGCCCGATTGAAGCAGGAATATCACGCTGCGAAGACGGCGTTGTGCAGCAATCCATTCTGAAAATATAACGAGGAGACAGAAAAATGAGCGACTACAGAGCGCCCGTAAAAGACATGCGTTTCGTCATGGATGAACTGGCTGGTTTCAAGGAGCTGAGCCAGATCGCCGGATTTGAGGATGCCACGCCTGATCTGGCCGATGCCGTTCTCGACGAAGCCGCCAAGTTTGCCGGTGAAGTCCTCGCCCCGCTCAATCGCATCGGCGACCAGCAGGGCTGCAAGTTGACAGAGAGCGGCGTGACCACACCGACCGGCTGGAAGGAAGCCTACAAGGCCTTCTGTGAAGCCGGCTGGAACGGCATTTCGTCACCGGCCGATTTTGGCGGACAGGGCCTGCCCGATACCCTGGGCATCGCGGTCAAGGAAATGGTCTGCTCGGCCAATCTATCGTTCTCGCTCGGCCCCTTGCTGACGACCGGTGCGGTCGAAGCCCTGCTGACCTGTGCCAGCGACGAACTGAAGGCGATCTATCTGGAAAAAATGATCACCGGGCAATGGACAGGGACGATGAACCTGACCGAGCCGCAGGCCGGTTCAGACCTCGCGCTCATTCGTTCGCGCGCCGAACCGCAGGCCGACGGCAGCTATCGCGTCTTCGGCCAGAAGATTTTCATCACCTACGGCGACCACGACATGACGGACAACATCGTCCACCTCGTGCTCGCCCGGCTGCCTGACGCACCGGCCGGGGTGAAGGGCATCTCGATGTTCCTCGTGCCGAAATTCCTGGTCAATGCCGATGGCTCGCTTGGCGCCCGCAACGATGCCCATTGCGTTTCCATCGAACACAAGCTCGGCATTCACGCCAGCCCGACCTGCGTCATGGCCTATGGTGACCAGGGCGGTGCGGTCGGCTACCTGCTCGGCGAAGCCAATCGCGGGCTGGAATACATGTTCATCATGATGAACGAAGCCCGCCTCGGCGTCGGCCTGCAGGGCATTGCGCTGGGCGAACGGGCCTATCAGCAGGCGCTGGGCTATGCCCGCGAGCGCAAGCAGGGGCGCGATGCGGTGACCGGCGAAGCGCTCGTTACGCTCGATCATCACCCCGATATCCGCCGCATGCTGATGCTCATGAAATGCCGCGTCGAGGCCTGCCGGGCACTCACCTACTTCACATCCGGCCTGCTCGACCGGGCGCATGCGCTGAGCGATCCGGAAGAGAAGAAGCGCAACCTCTACCTGGCCGAATTCATGATTCCCATCGTCAAGGGCGGCGGCACTGAAATGGGTATCGAAGTCACCTCGCTCGGCATCCAGATCTATGGTGGCATGGGTTTCATCGAGGAAACCGGCGCCGCCCAGCATTGGCG
>CAIYYE010000378.1 GCA_903930395.1 uncultured beta proteobacterium | reverse complement strand
TTGTGCCCTTCTTCCGGATGGGTCTTGACGAGGGCGAACTCCGTTTCGGTCAGCTTGCCGGGCTTGTTGAGGATTTCCATGGGAATCATCGCCTTGCCCAAGTCGTGCAGGAGGCCAGCCATGCCGACCTCGCGGGTTTGCCGTTCATCCAGATCCAGTTTTCGGGATAGTGCGATCATCAATGCACAGACGGCGACCGAGTGCATGTAGGTGTAATCGTCGGCGATTTTGAGCCGGGCCAGGCTGATCAATGCGCCAGGGTTGCGCAGCACGGAATTGGAGATTTCCTCGACCAGCGGCGCTGCTGCTTCGGCCTCGATGGCCTTGCCCATACGCGCCTCCTGAAACATCGAGACGACCGCTTCCTTGCCCCGCGCGCATATTTTTGCGGCGCGCTTGAGCTCGTTGTTGAACGATGTTTTTTCCTGAACGACAGGCGCTGGTTCGGGAATCCGCTCCACTGCCACAATGGCTTGGGCGCCGGGGTGCTCGACATCGATGCCTTTGGAGACATCGATCCAGACCTCGGTGATCAGGCTGTCGCGGATCAGCGTGAGGTCATTCGGGTCGCTCAGGACGAATTGCGTCCGCCAGAAGGGGTGATCCAGCCATGCGCCGCAAAATGCCTGAAGATGCATCCCCAGGCTGAGTTGGTCGACCGGGATTCGTTTGAGCATATTTCGCAATTTTAGCGAAAAAAAGGGAAGCCGTGTGGCTTCCCTTTGGCGCAACTGCGCGTTGGGTCTACAGGCCTGCGTCGTTACGCAGTACTGCGGCGCGATCCGTGGCTTCCCAGCTGAATTCCGGCTCGTCGCGGCCGAAGTGGCCGTAGGCAGCCGTCTTCTGGTAAATCGGGCGGAGCAGGTCGAGCATGTTGACGATGCCTTTGGGGCGCAGGTCGAAGTGCTTGCGGACGAGCGCGGTCAGGGTTTCGTTGCTGACCTTGCCAGTGCCATAGGTCTCGACCATGATCGAAGTCGGCTCGGCGACGCCGATGGCGTAGGAAACCTGGACCAGACAGCGCGAGGCGAGGCCGGCAGCGACGATGTTCTTGGCGACGTAGCGCGTGGCGTAGGCAGCCGAGCGGTCGACCTTGGACGGGTCCTTGCCGGAAAAGGCGCCGCCGCCGTGCGGGGCAGCCCCGCCGTAGGTGTCGACGATGATCTTGCGACCGGTCAGGCCACAGTCGCCCTGCGGGCCGCCGACGACGAAACGGCCGGTCGGGTTGACCAGGAACTTGATGTCGCCCTTGATCAGTTCCTTCGGCAGCACCGGCTTGATGATCTGTTCGATGGTCGCTTCGCGCAGGTCTTCCAGGCTGATGTCCGGCGAATGCTGGGTGGACAGCACGACGGTGTCGATCGAGTGCGGTTTGCCATCGATGTAGCGGATGGTGACCTGCGATTTGGCGTCCGGGCGGGCCCATGGCAGGCGGCCATCCTTGCGCAGCATGGCCTGACGCTCGACGAGGCGGTGCGACAGGTAGATCGGCAGGGGCATTAGCGACGGCGTTTCGTCACAGGCATAGCCGAACATCAGGCCCTGGTCGCCTGCACCCTGATTGAGATTATCGTCGTAGGCCTTGTCCACGCCCTGAGCGATGTCCGGGCTCTGCTTGTCGTAGGCGACGAG
>CAIYYE010000377.1 GCA_903930395.1 uncultured beta proteobacterium | reverse complement strand
GCGATGGCCTGCGCTTCGAGGGTCAGCGCCTCTTTTTCCATGGTGATATTGCCGTCCGGGTCGGCTGTGGTGCCCCGGATGATGCCGACATTGATCGGCAGTGCCTTGTAGAAGAGGTATTCCTCGCCGTCGATTTCCATGATGCGGACAAGATCGGCGGTGGTCATTGCATTGAGCTTGCCACCACCAAAACGCGGATCGACAAAGGTGCCGAGGCCGACGCGGGTGAGCGTCCCCGGCTTGCCGGCAGCAATGTCGCGGAAAAGGTGGGTAATCACCCCCTGCGGCAGGTTGTACGCTTCGATGCGATTGGCCACGGCCAGTGCCTGCACTTTTGGCACCAGCCCCCAATGGCCGCCGATCACCCGGCGGATCAGGCCGTCATGGCCGAGGTGATTCAAACCACGATCCTTGCCGTCACCCTGCCCGGCCGCATAAACCAAAGTCAGGTTGCGCGGTCGGCCGAGGCCTTGCTCATCGGCCACCGCACCTTCAAGAAACAGCGCCTCGAGCGCGACCGCAATGTTTTCGGCAAAACCGATGCCGACAAAACCACCGGTCGCGACCGTGTCGCCATCCTTGATCAGGCGGACAGCATCGCGTGCTGACACCACCTTGCCAGTATCGGATGCGCGCTGCGATGAAGCCATCGGGTGACGGGACAGGGCCATGTATATCTCCTCGTTATTATTATTGGCAGTTCAAACTGCACCAGCGGACCGGCAGGCGCCGGCCCTCCGGGGTCTTCCCTAATTGGCCAGGGCTGCTTCGATTTCAGCGAAGGTGCTGGCCAGCTCGAAGCTGAGCACCGGCACGCCGAGCTGGCGACCGATATTGGTGGCGGAGAAAAGGCCGCGCACGCGTGGCTGCCCGGTCGCCGCATCGGTGTCCTCGACCAGGATGTGCTGGCGACCGAGGCGTTTCAGGGCATCGAGGATATCGACTACGCGAACGTTGAGGACTTCCTTCAGATAGAGCGTATCGACATGACTGATCGCCGTCATCAGTTCAGAGACCTTCAATTCGTCGCGCTTGCAACCCCGCGCCGCGGCGACCTGCATCGGCTTCTCGCCAAGTACATCGCGCGCCGTGATCAGGCCCTCCAGCCGGTCATCGCTGCCCGTTACCATCAACAGGCGTACGCCCCGCGCAATCATCTGCGCATTGGCCTCGACCACCGAGGCATCGGGCGCGATGACAACGACGCTGACCCTGAGAAAGTCCGTCATCGCCTCGATCGCCGGCGAATCGGCACCAATCAGGTTGTAGCCAGCCGCACTCAGGGTGATGTTGCGGGAAATCTTGTGCGTTTGCACCTTGGGAACCAAACTCATGTCTCGATCCTCCACCGTTATTGTTGAGCGAACAATTCTCTGTCGAATCAGGGCAAGCCTGACGCAATCCAAGTATTCGGTGAATCGTGCGGCAACACAAGCACTTGAGGGAAAACCCTAAGCGAAAAAAAGGCCCGAATAATCAGGCCTCTTTGCGGAATTCGATGGTGGAGAGGATGAGGATCGAACTCACGACCTCCTGATTGCGAACCAGGCGCTCTCCCAGCTGAGCTACCCCCCCAACGAGCACTGATTCTAACGTACTACAATTTGCAGATCAAAGCGCTTTTCAGGTCTGCCCGGCGCCGGCCACGGCGCGGCGCAGACGGTCGGCGACGGCGGCCCAGGCGGGTTCGTCGGGCAAGGCTTCGACGGCAATCAGGTCGACACCGGCGTGGTCCATGTCGCGCAGGGCGGCATAGAGGTCGTGGGCGTAGCCGACCGGATCGGCCGGCAGCAGACGCCAGGCGTGGGGCATGCCGGCTTGCGGGGGCTGGTTGGTGCTGATCACGCCGCAGCGGTCGCCCTTGTGGCGCTGGGCGTTGATGAAATCGAGCAGGCGATCCGATGGCACGAGACGCATCGGCGTTTGCGGTGCGTAGTGGGCGGCCAGGGAGCCGGAGACACGCGGTGCTCCGCTGGCCGTTTCGATGAGCGGGCGGCGACCGAGGACGGCTTCGAGATGGGCCGGGGCGATGTGGCCGGGTCGCAAAACCACCGGCTCACCGCGGGAACAATCGACAATGGTCGATTCGATGCCGACCGTGCATGGGCCACCGTCGAGTATCAACGGCACGCGGTCACCGAGTTCTTCACGGACATGTTCGGCCGTGGTCGGGCTGATGCGGCCGAAGCGGTTGGCCGATGGCGCGGCGATACCGGCATGTTCCCCGGCGACAGCGGCAAAGGCACGTAGCAGCTCAAGCGCCACCGGGTGACCGGGAACGCGCAGGCCGACGGTGTTCTGGCCGCCGGTCACGGCATCGGGCACCCAGGCCTGCTTTTTCAGGATCAGGGTCAGGGGG
>CAIYYE010000376.1 GCA_903930395.1 uncultured beta proteobacterium | reverse complement strand
GACAAGATCCGCATCAAGCTCGACGAAGTGGAAGCACCGAACGAGAAGTGCTCGGCGCCGGCCGCCTCCTTGCTCGATCGCCAGCAGGCTTTCGGCTACACCCAGGAAGACGTCAAGATCATTCTGGAGCCGATGGTCCAGAACGGCGAAGAAGCGACTGGTTCGATGGGGACGGACTCCGCCTTGCCAGTCCTCTCGGCCAAGAACAAGACGCTCTACACCTACTTCAAGCAGCTGTTCGCCCAGGTCACCAACCCGCCGATCGACCCGATCCGCGAAGAGCTGGTCATGTCGCTGGTGTCCTTCATCGGGCCCAAGCCGAACCTGCTCAACACCAACGACATCAATCCGCCTATCCGTCTCGAAGTGTCGCAACCCGTGCTGTCCTTCGACGACATGGAAAAGCTGCGCAACATCGAGAAATACACGTCCAACAAGTTCCAGTCCTTCGAGCTGGACATCTGCTACCCGGTCGCCTGGGGTAAGGACGGTATCGAGGCGCGTCTCGCCTCGCTGGCGGCTGATGCCGAAGATGCCGTGCGCTCCGGTGCCAATATCCTGATCGTCTCCGACCGCAAGGTCGATGCCGAGCATGTCGCCATTCCGGCCCTGCTCGCCACGTCGGCGATTCACCAGCACCTCGTGAAGAAGGGCCTGCGCACCAGCGCCGGCCTCGTCGTCGAGACCGGTTCGGCCCGTGAGACGCATCACTTTGCGCTGCTTGGTGGCTACGGTGCCGAGGCTGTGCACCCCTACGTCGCGCTCGAAACCATCTGCGGCTTTGCCAAGGGTGATGCCGAGAAGGCCGAGAAGTACGCCAAGAACTACGTCAAGGCCATCGGCAAGGGTCTCATGAAGGTCATGTCCAAGATGGGCATCTCGACCTACATGTCCTACACCGGCGCCCAGATCTTCGAAGCGATCGGTCTGCAGAAGGAATTTGTCGAAAAATACTTCACCGGCACGCCGTCCAACATCGAGGGTATCGGTGTCTTTGAGGTCGCCGAGGAAGCCATTCGCCTGCATGACGAAGCCTTCTCCAGCGACCCGGTGCTTGCCACCATGCTCGATGCCGGCGGCGAATACGCCTACCGCACGCGCGGTGAAGAGCACATGTGGACGCCGGATTCGATCGCGAAACTGCAGCATTCGACGCGCTCCGGCAAGTACGAGACCTACAAGGAATACGCCAAGCTGATCAACGATCAGACCAAGCGTCACCTGACACTGCGCGGCCTCTTCGAATTCAAGCCAACGGGCACCCCGGTGCCGCTGGACGAAGTCGAATCCGCCAAGGAAATCGTCAAGCGTTTCGCTACCGGCGCCATGTCGCTCGGCTCCATCTCGACCGAAGCACACACCACGCTGGCCATCGCCATGAACCGTATCGGCGGCAAGTCGAATACCGGCGAAGGTGGCGAGGATGCCAAGCGTTTCGTGCCGCTCAAGGCCGGCCAGAAGCTGTCGGAAGTGGTTGGTGCCTCGCGCATCGAACGCGACTACACCTTCCAGGAAGGCGATTCGTTGCGTTCCGCCATCAAGCAGGTCGCTTCCGGTCGTTTCGGCGTCACCGCCGAATACCTGGTCAATGCCGACCAGATCCAGATCAAGATGGCACAAGGCGCCAAGCCGGGTGAAGGCGGTCAGCTGCCGGGTCACAAGGTATCCGAGTACATCGGCTTCCTGCGTCACTCGGTGCCG
>CAIYYE010000375.1 GCA_903930395.1 uncultured beta proteobacterium | reverse complement strand
CGACGGCATAGACGTAGGCGCGGTTGGCCATCCAGGTCGAATACATGTCGGCGACCTTACCCTGCATGAGCTGGAATTCACCGATGGCCTGGCCGAACTGCTTGCGTTCATGCAGGAAGGGGACGACCGCATCCATGCAGGCAGCCATGATGCCGAGCGGGCCGCCGCACAGGACGGCGCGTTCGTAATCGAGGCCGGACATCAGCACCCTGGTGCCGTTGCCGACCCCGCCGAGGACGTTCTCCTCAGGCACTTCGCAGTCATCGAAAAAGAGCGGATAGGTGTTGGAACCGCGCATGCCCAGCTTGTCGAGGTGGGTGCCGTGGCTGAAGCCCTTCATGCCTTTTTCGACAATGAAGGCGGTCATCCCCTTGGCCCCGGCATTCGGGTCGGTTTTGGCGTAGACGACCAGGGTGTCAGCATCGCCGCCATTGGTGATCCACATCTTGGCACCGTTCAAAACATAACGGTCGCCCTTTTTCTCGGCCTTGAGCTTCATCGAGACGACGTCGGAGCCGGCATTCGGCTCGGACATCGCCAGCGCCCCGACGTGGTCGCCGGAAATCAGCTTGGGCAGGTATTTCTGGCGCTGGGCCTCGGTGCCATTGCGTCGAATCTGGTTCACGCACAGATTCGAGTGGGCGCCGTAGGACAGGCCGATCGAGGCCGAGGCGCGGGAGATTTCCTCGAGCGCTACGATATGCGCCAGGTAGCCCATGTTGGTGCCACCATATTCTTCGCTCGCCGTCATGCCGAGCAGGCCCATGTCGCCGAATTTCTTCCACAAGTCGGCCGGGAACTCGTTAAGGCGGTCCACTTCGGCCGCGCGCGGCGCGATTTCGGCGTCGGCAAAAGCCTTTACTGCATCGCGCAGCATGTTGATGTCTTCGCCGAGGCCAAAGTCGAGGCTGGGAATGTTCATGGTTTGTCTCCGTTATCGATTTATTTTTCAGTCTTGCCATGCATGACCATGATGGTCTGCTGCATCAGCGCACACAGCGTTTCCTTGCCGTCTTTCACGGCGAAGACTTCGGCCTGCGTGATGATCAGGGTCTTGCCGGGGCGCACGACCTTGCCGCGGGCGATGAGTTTTTCGCCATCGGCCGGGGCGACCAGGTTCATCTTGAATTCGACGGTCAGCACCGAGGCCGTTTCCGGTACGACGGTCATCGCCGCATAGCCGGCAGCCGAATCGGCAATCATGCCGACGACGCCACCATGCACGAAACCGTGTTGCTGTTCGATGCCTGTCCAGTGCGGCACGTGGATTTCCGTCATGCCGTGTTGGATGACCGGCATCGTCGCCTGGATGAGGTCCATGGCGTTCTGACGGGCAAAGCTGACGCTGACGCGTTCGGCAAAGTGGGGGTCGTGGATTTTGCTCATAGGGTGTGATTGTATTTACGTTGACGTTAACGTCAACTAAAGATTGAACAAATTTTATAGGGCATCGCGACGCGCCAGTTCCAGTTCGCACTGCTGCTCGAATTGCGAAATTTCCGCCAGCATGGCCTCGATGTCCTCGCGCTGCTGCTCCAGCGCGGCGCGGCGTTTGTGCATGACGCGCAGGCACTCCAGGAGTTGAGGAGTTTCATCCTCGGTCGAGGCGTACATCCCGATCAGATCCTTGATTTCGGCCAGCGACAGGCCGAGACGCTTGCCGCGCAGG
>CAIYYE010000374.1 GCA_903930395.1 uncultured beta proteobacterium | reverse complement strand
GATCTGCCGCGCTGGCAGGCGGTGGCCGGGCTCTTGCTGACGGGTACGGGTACGCTGCGCAAGGCGGTCGACAAGCGCATCGGCTTTCCGGCGGACAAGATTTTCGCCGACCAGAAAAAGGCCATGCTCGACGCGCTCGCCGAGTTGCGCGGCGTCGCCGGGCTGGAAGCGGCGCTGGCCATGCTCGTCAAGCTGCCGCGGCCGGAACTGAGTGCGGCCGAATGGGCCACCGTCGAATGTTTCTCGCGCCTCTTGCGGCTGGCCGCGGGGCAGTTGTGGCTGGCCTTCCAGGAGGCCGGCGAAGTCGATTTCATCGAAATCGCGGCGCGCGCCGGGCTGGCGCTCGGTGACGACGAGGCGCCGACCGATCTGGCCCAGGCCCTCGATTACCGCATCCGTCACCTGCTGGTCGATGAATTCCAGGACACCAGCCCGACCCAGGTCGGCCTCATCGAAAAACTGACGCGCGGCTGGATGCCGGACGATGGCCGGACGCTGTTCGTCGTCGGCGATCCGATGCAGTCGATCTACCGCTTCCGCAAGGCCGATGTCGGGCTTTTCCTGCGGGTTCGTGAGCGCGGCATCGGCGATATCCGCCTCGGCCACCTGCGCCTGTTCCGCAACAACCGCTCGTATCCGGCCATCGTCGATTGGGTGAATACGACCTTTCCTGACATTTTTCCGGCTGCCGACAGCCCAGAGGCTGGCGCCGTGCGTTACGCCGAATCGGCCGCCAGTCGTCCGGCGCGCCCGGATAGCGGTGTCTGCCTGCATGCGGTCATCGGCCGGGAAGGTTCCGATGCCGTGGCCGAAGAGGCTTGCCGCGTCCTCGCCATCATCCGGCAGACGCGCAGCACCGCGCCGGACGAGCGCATCGCCGTCCTCGTCCGGGCGCGCAGCCATCTAGATGCGCTCGTCGCTGAAATCCGCCGCAGCGCGCCTGATCTGCGCTTCCAGGCCGTCGACATCGAAGGGCTGGATGGTCGCCAGCACGTCCAGGATCTGCTCACGCTCTTCCGCGCCCTGCATCACCGGGCCGACCGCGTGCATTGGCTGGCCCTGCTGCGCGCCCCGTGGTGCGGACTGACGCTGGCCGACCTGCATGGGCTGGCCGCCGATGACCGGCTGTCGACCATTTGGCAACTGATGCAGGACGAGGCCCGCCTCGCCCGTCTGTCGGCCGATGGCCGGCAACGTCTGAGCCATGTGCGCGAGGTGCTGCAACTGGCTTTTGCCGGCCGTGCCCGGCAGCACCCGCGCCGCTGGCTCGAAGGCGTCTGGCTCATGCTCGGCGGGCCGCGCTGTCTCGAAGCGCCGGAAGCGCTCAAGGATGTCGACGCCTTTTTTGCGCTTGTAGACAAGCTGGCAGCCGCCCGCAATCTCAGCGCCGACACCCTGGCTGCCCACGCCGCCGATCTCTACGCGCCGTCCGACCCGCTCGGTGACGCCGTGCAGATGATGACCGTGCACAAATCCAAGGGCCTCGAATTCGACACCGTGATCCTGCCCGGCCTGCATCGCGCCACCGGCGGCAACGAGAGCAGCCTGCTGCTCTGGGATGAAGTGGCCGGGGCCGATGGCGAGGAACACCTGCTCGTCGCGCCGATCAAGCAGAAGGGGG
>CAIYYE010000373.1 GCA_903930395.1 uncultured beta proteobacterium | reverse complement strand
GAAACCGGGCCGTAGGGCGCGCTTCCGGCGGAGTCACTGACGGTGACGCCACTGTCGATAGTGACCGATGTTTTGCTCTGATACAGAAAGAAATCACTGCAATCGCCATTTTGCACCACTGGATTCAGGAAGAAATGGCAATTTGCAGCATTTGCTGCATTTCCCAGCAGTGATAGACCAATCAGGGCTGCACTGGTGAACGGATGTGTCATGTGACGAACGGACTTGAACATGAAATCTCCCGGAATCGGCTACTTGCCGAACAGCGTTGTAGTGGCTTTAACGTCGACTTTCTTGTCGTAGCGATTGGTCCAGCAGGTTTTCACCTTGGTATCGCAATTCAGGCCACCGCGCATGGTGAAGGTCGTCGCGTCGAAGTCCTGGATGCCGACCTTGTTGATCTCGGCCATCAGCTTCTGCTCGGCCTTGTCGCCGAGATACATCTTGGTCAGCGCCACCGAGACGCCCATGTGGTCGACACAGAAAGCGGATTTCCGATCACAGATAGCGCCTTCCTTGTAGTACTCGAGACCCGCGGCCTGGGCCAGGGAGGTGACTGCCAAGAGGACAAGCAACGCTATTTTCTTCACGGTCATTCTTCCTTGATCGTTTTCACCGTGCCGCCGCAGCCGACGAAGCACTGGCGGTAGTTTTCGTCACAACGCCAGGTGTTCGGATTGTTCCAGCAGGCAGGGCGGAAACACTTCTTGGCCTCGTCCGCGCTTCGGGCGTGGTGCAGGCAATCGTGATACTGGTATTCGCTACGCTGCTGGCAGTTGTATTGCTCGATCTGGGCGCGGTTGATTTCGTTGCTCTGGCACGCCTCCTTGATACCGGCGCACTGCGTCGCGCAATGACGCCCCTGCTCGGTATGCGGCGCCACATAGTCGTAGCGCGTGGTCACGCACCCGGCCATGAGCAGCACCAGCAGGAAGCCGCAAAGTCTACCGGGCAATCCGGGGATCGTCATGCCGCCGCTCCTTTTTGCGAAATTAACTGGGCGGTGACATTGCGCTGGTCCCGGAGCAGCACCGCCAGCGTCGGCCGGATTGCCGCCAGGCAGTCCTCTGCCCCGCCACCGCGCACGACGGCGTGCCGGTATCCGACGTAATAGACCGACCAGATGCCGTAGCAGCGAGCCTGAATATCGTCCAGACCCGCCTCGGCCATCCATCCCGCCACCGGCTGCAAGAGTTGCAAGACCTGATCGACAATCTGTTGCTCGTAGCGGACGTCCCACATCCAGCCGAAGGCTGCACCCACCGAGCGGATGGGCTGGTAGTGAACATCTAGGCGGTAGAGTTCGAGAAAATAGCTGCTCACCCGTTCAAACAGACTTTCGCCCGTCACCTTGGCGAGCAGTTCGGGCAGTCGCTGAATTTCCTCGGCGTTCAACTCGATGATCAGTTCGGCGAGGATGTCGGGCTTGGCGAGCTTGAGCCGATAGATCTGAATCGGCTCCCGATCCACGGCGTGGGCAATTTCGCGCATGCCGACCGCGTCATAGCCCTTGTTCAGGAAGAGTTCCCGGGCTGCAGTGAGGACAAGGCGCTTGAGTGGTTCGCTCACGGTATTCGCTTTTGGAATAATTGAAACCATGCATTTTGAAGCGTAAACATGGTAACTCTTCCGTCAATTATTTAACAACAAAAACAAATATGCCGACAAATAAAAACACGTAGAAATTTTGTATTTCGGTACCTGCCCACAAGGCCCTGTGCAGCCGCGGAGCGACCGGAAATCAGCGCCGTCAAATAAGGCATTGCCGGACATTGCATGCAACGAAGGCCTCCCGCAGCCCGTATAATTCGGGCTCCCGGCCCCTCCCGATTGCCTGCCATGTCTTCATCCCTGCCCGCCCGTCCTTCCCTGTCGTCCATGCGCCTTCCGGCTGTCGTCCTGTTGATCGCCGCCCTGCTGGCCGGGTGCGGCGAGGTCGAGGACACCCGACCGGGCCAGCCGGTCAAGCAACGTCAGGTCGCCTTCAAGGCCATCGTCAAGGCCTTCGAGCCCATGGGCGTCATGCTGCGCAAGGGAAACTACGATGCCGACAAGTTCCTGGCGATGGCAGAAGCCCTGCACGCCAGGCGCGATGCGCCGTGGTCGCATTTCGGGCCGGATACCAACTACCCGCCAAGCAAGGCGACGGCCGACGTTTGGCAGCAGCCGGAAGCTTTCACCAAGGACAAGGAGGCTTTCATCGCCGCCACCGACGCCTTGCTCGCCGCTGCGCAGAGCAAGGACAAGGGACAAGTGGAAAAAACCTATGACACCGTCCACGACGCCTGCAAGACCTGTCACAAGCAGTTCAAGGAACGCTGAAATCGCCGGACTATTTGCATGCTGAGACTGACCGAACTGAAACTCCCGCTCGACCATGCCCAGGACGCCCTGCGCCCTGCCCTGTGCGAGCGGCTGGCCATCGCCGACGCCGACCTGATAACTTTCAGCATTTTCCGCCGCAGCTACGATGCGCGTAAAAAGTCGGCCATCACGCTGATCTACACCATCGACTTCGAGGTCCGCGACGAAGCGGCGCTACTCGCTCAATTTGCCGACGACCACCATGTCGGCCTGAAACCCGATACCGATTACAAATTCGTCGCCCACGCCCGGGGCAATGAAACACACCGCCCGGTAGTCATCGGCACCGGCCCCTGCGGCCTGCTGGCCGGGCTGATGCTCGCCCGGATGGGCTTCAAGCCGATCATCCTCGAACGCGGCAAGGCCGTGCGCGAACGCACCAAGGACACCTGGGGCCTGTGGCGCAACAACAAGCTCAACCCGGAATCCAACGTCCAGTTCGGCGAAGGCGGCGCCGGCACCTTCTCGGACGGCAAGCTCTACAGCCAGATCAAGGACCCGCAGCACCACGGCCGCAAGGTGCTCGAAGAATTCGTCACGGCCGGCGCGCCGGAAGAGATCATGTATGTCAGCAAGCCGCACATCGGCACTTTCCGGCTGGTCAAGATGGTCGAGAACATGCGCGCCACGATTACCGAACTGGGTGGCGAGATCCGTTTCGGCAGCAAGGTCGAGCGTCTGGACATCGACGACCATCAGGTCCGCGGCGTTGTTCTCGCCGATGGCAGCAGCATCGCCACCGAACACGTCGTGCTGGCCATCGGCCACAGCGCCCGCGACACTTTCCAGGTGCTCCACGAGCAGGGCGTCTATATCGAAGCCAAGCCCTTCTCCATCGGCTTCCGCATCGAACACCCGCAGGCCATGATCGACCACGCCCGTTTCGGCCCCAATGCCGGCAACGAAATCCTCGGTGCCGCCGATTACAAACTGGTCCATCACTGTGGCAACGGCCGCGCTGCCTACAGCTTCTGCATGTGTCCAGGCGGCCAGGTGGTCGCCGCCACCTCGGAAGAAGGCCGCGTCGTGACCAACGGCATGAGCCAGTATTCGCGCGCCGAGCGCAATGCCAATGCGGCGCTCGTCGTCGAAGTCAAACCCGAAGACTTCCCCGGCGACTACCGGAGCAATCCGCTGGCCGGCATCGACTTCCAGCGCCACTGGGAATCCGCTGCCTTCGTCGCCGGCGGCAGCAACTACGCCGCACCCGCCCAGCGCGTCGGTGACTTCCTCGCCGGCCGGCCGTCTACCGCCCTCGGCGAAGTCGATCCGTCCTACCAGCCCGGCGTGCACATGACCGACCTGTCGACCTGCGCCCCGGCTTATGTCATCGCTGCCCTGCGCGAAGCCATACCGGCCTTCGACAAGCAGATCCGCGGCTTTGCCATGGCCGATGCGGTCCTCACCGGCGTCGAAACCCGCACCTCTTCACCGATCCGCATCAAGCGCGGCGCCGACTACCAGAGCATCAACACGCGTGGCCTTTACCCGGCCGGCGAAGGTGCCGGCTACGCGGGCGGGATTCTGTCGGCCGGCGTCGACGGCATCAAGGTGGCGGAGGCCGTAGCGCTGTCGATGACAGAAAAATCCTGATTCGGGATGCGCCTCAACAGGCGCAGACGACTGCCGCATTGTGAAACTGCGGAATCCCCAGGTCGGCATTGCTGCTGATTTCGCCCAGCGACAGGGCACCGAAGATATTGGTCGAACCTGACTTTTCGTACAACTCGCGAATTTCGGTGACGGCATCGCTGCCGAAATGCATGCGTCGCCCCGCACAGTAAAACGCCATGAGCGGCTGCTTCTCCCGGACACCCAGCGTCTCGACGAGGTCAGTCACACAACTGCTCTCCGCCAGGGAGGGCGCCTTGAGGAGCCGCAACAGGGAATTCGGAGGAACCTCGCCAACGCAGAAGATCGAACCATCATCGTTGAAGGCGACGGGAATACGGACCAGGATGTCCAGCGTCCCGATCAAGCCAAAGGGATGGTGCACCGCATAATCGTAGAAATTTTCGCGGGTCAGCGTGACACCGAACTCCTCGAAAATGACCCGCTGGT
>CAIYYE010000372.1 GCA_903930395.1 uncultured beta proteobacterium | reverse complement strand
CGGGTTGGCGCCGGAGGAACCGGCCAGGCGTACCGTCGAGGTCGAGGCGTTCTGCTCGTGATCGGCATGCAGCGTGAAGATGGTATCCAGGGCATTGACCAGCACCGGGTTCGGCTTGTACTTCTCGCACGGATTGCCGAACATCATGCGCATGAAGTTGGCGGTGTAATCCAGCTCGTTGTCCGGGTACATGAAGGGCGCGCCGGTGTTGTACTTGTAGGCCATGGCGACGATGGTCGGCATCTTGGCGACGAGGCGGTTGAAGCTGACATTCCGGTGCTCGGCATCGGAGAAGTCCATGGCATCGTGGTAGAAGGCCGAGAGGGCACCGACGACACCGGTCATGACGGCCATCGGGTGGGCGTCGCGACGGAAACCGGAGTAGAACTTGGTGAGTTGCTCATGCACCATCGTGTGGTTCTTGATGGTGTTTTCGAAACTGGTTTTCTGCTTGGCGTTCGGCAATTCGCCGTTCTTCAACAGATAGGTCACTTCGAGGAAGTTGCAGTTTTCAGCCAGTTGTTCGATCGGGTAGCCACGGTAGAGCAGCTCGCCCTTGTCGCCATCGATGAAGGTAACCGTTGATTTGCAGCTGGCGGTCGAAAGGAAGCCGGAGTCATAGGTGAACAGTCCGGTCTTGGCGCCGAGGGTACGGATATCGACGCAATCGTTGCCGTGCGTCGGAGACATGATCTGGAAGTCGACGGGAGCCTGTCCATCGATGGTCAAAATTGCCTTGCGTTCAGTCGTCATGGAGTCATCCCTTTACAGGTGTTGGTTGTAACTGCAATGCCAAAAAAGTGGTCAACATTCCTACGATAAAATATCAACCTTACTCAACTCTTACTACGAATCAGCGCCACCATGTGCGCCAGGCGGGGATCATCGATCTCGGCCTTGCCGGTCAGCAAGTCCCAGAGATCGTAATCCTCCATGTCAGCAAGCGCCACGAACGCCTGTTGCTCCTCCTCGTTGAGCTTCTCAAACTCGCCCCCATCAAGAAAACGCGTCAGGGTGATATCGAGTTCGAGCAGCGCACGACGAATACAACGCCAGCGCAGACGTTCGTAGTCCGCTCTTTCCATCAGACGGCGCGACGGACCATCATGTCCTTGATCTTGCCGATGGCCTTGGTCGGATTCAGACCCTTCGGACATACGTCAACACAGTTCATGATGGAGTGGCAACGGAACAGGCGATACGGGTCTTCGAGGTTGTCGAGACGCTCGTTGGTCGCCTGGTCGCGCGTATCGGCGATGAAGCGGTAAGCCGCCAGCAGGCCTGCCGGGCCGACGAACTTGTCCGGGTTCCACCAGAAAGACGGGCAGGAGGTCGAGCAGCAGGCACACAGGATGCACTCGTAAAGGCCGTTCAGCTCTTCGCGATCTTCCGGCGATTGCAGGCGCTCGCGCTCCGGGGCCGGATCGTTGTTGATCAGGTAGGGCTTGATCGAGTGGTACTGCTTGAAGAACTGGGTCATGTCGACGATGAGGTCGCGAATGACCGGCAGGCCCGGCAGCGGACGCAGCACGATGGGCTGCTTGAGGCTGTCGATGTCGGTCAGGCAGGCCAGACCATTCTTGCCGTTGATGTTCATGGCGTCAGAGCCGCAGACACCTTCGCGGCAGGAACGACGATAGGAAATTGCGTCGTCCTTGGCCTTGAGCTTGGTCAGCGCGTCGAGCAGCTTGCGGTCAGTCGGTTCGAGTTCGACCGAAATGTCCTGCATGTACGGCGCGTCGTCCTTGTCCGGATCGTAGCGATAGATACTGAATTGAACCATGCGTTTGCTCATTCTGGACTCCGATTAGTACGAGCGCGTCTTGAGCTCAACTGGCTCGACGGTCAGGGGTTGCATGTTGACCGGCTTGTAGCTGATCGAGTTATCAACCGGCGAGAACAGCGTGTGCTTCAGCCATTCCTTGTCGTTACGGCCGTTCGGGAACTCGGCGGTATCCGGTGCATCGTCGCGCACGTGGGCGCCACGGGATTCCTTGCGGGCTTCGGCGGAGATCATCGTGGCCTTGGCGACTTCGATGAGGTTTTCCATTTCGAGGGCTTCGGTCCGCGCCGTGTTCCAGGCCATCGACTTGTCCTTGATTTCGAGATTGCGGGCAGCCTTCTCGACTTCGAGGATCTTCTCGACGCCTTGCTTGAGCATGTCGCCGAAACGGAACACGCCAGCGTGATCCTGCATGGTGCGCTGCATGGCGAGACGGGTTTCGTGCACATTGGCACCGCCCTTGCGGTTGTCCAGTGCGCTGATGCGAGCCAGGGTCTTGTCGGCAACATCCTTGGGCAGATCGCGGTGAGCACGACCAGCCTTGAGATCCTCGACAGCGGAGTCACCAGCCGACTTGCCGAAGACCAGCAGATCGAGCAGCGAGTTGGTACCGAGACGGTTGGCACCGTGCACCGAAGCGCAAGCACATTCGCCACCGGCGTAGAAGCCGGGAACGATGCTGCTCATGTCGCCATCCTTGGGCATCACGACACGACCGGAGTAATGAGTTGGGATACCGCCCATCTGGTAGTGACAGGTCGG
>CAIYYE010000371.1 GCA_903930395.1 uncultured beta proteobacterium | reverse complement strand
CTTCACCGAGCCGAAAGTCCTGGGCGGCCTTTTCAAGGTCATCGAGAGCCTCTTCAACGTCAAGGTCAAACCCGACACGGCCCCGGTCTGGCATGAGGATGTCCGTTTTTACCGCCTGGAAACCCCAGCCGGCGAGCTGGTCGGGCAGTTCTACCTCGACCTCTATGCCCGCGAAACCAAGCGCGGCGGCGCCTGGATGGATGAAGCCCGCTCACGCCGGCGCACTGTCACCGGCATCCAGAAGCCCATCGCCTATCTGAATTGCAATTTCTCGCGCCCGGTCGGTAACAAGCCGGCGACTTTTACGCACGATGATGTCACCACGCTTTTCCACGAAACCGGCCACGGCCTGCACCATCTGCTGACGCGCGGCGAAGAACTGGGCGTTTCGGGCATCCACGGTGTCGAATGGGATGCTGTCGAACTGCCCTCGCAGTTCATGGAAAACTACTGCTGGGAATGGGATGTCGTGCAAGGCATGACGGCCCACGTCGATACCGGCGCTGCCCTGCCGCGTGAGCTGTTCGACAAGATGCTGGCCGCCCGCAACTTCCAGAGCGGCATGATGGCCGTGCGCCAGATCGAGTTCTCGCTCTTCGACATGCAGATCCACTCTGACCTTGACCCGAAATCCGGCCGAACGGTGATGGATGTCCTCAATGAGGTCCGCCAGGAAGTCGCCGTGTTGCTGCCGCCGGCCTGGCACCGTTTCCCCAACAGCTTCTCGCACATTTTCGGCGGTGGTTATGGCGCCGGCTATTTCAGCTACAAGTGGGCAGAAGTCCTGTCGGCCGACGCCTACGCCGCCTTCGAAGAAGCCGGCGATCCTTTCGACGCAACCGTAGGCCAACGTTTCCTCGACGAGATCCTCTCGGTCGGCGGTTCGCGCCCGGCCATCGAATCGTTCAAGGCATTCCGCGGCCGAGAGCCGAGCGTTGATGCACTGCTGCGTCATAGCGGTATGATTGCTGCCTAAGCCGATCACGGAGAAACTCCATGCGCTATCTGTTCAGCCTCTTCCTGATTCTTGTCGCTTTCGGCGCCCATGCCGAAACTTATCGGTGGACCGATGCCAGCGGGAATACCGTCGTCTCGGACACCCCGCCACAGGGCAAAGCCAAAGGGCTTACCAAGCTGGGCGGCAAGGGCGAGCCCGACGACAAGCTGTCGTTTGCCATGAAGCGGGCGGTTGAATCCTTCCCGGTCGTGCTTTACACCTCGGCTGACTGCCCCCTCGAATGCAAGGCGGCGCGCGACCTGCTGAGCGGACGCGGCATTCCCTTCACGGAAAAAATGATGCAGAAGCCGGAAGACTTCGAGGAGCTGAAACAACTGATCGGCGACATCTTTGTCCCCTCGCTGAAAGTCGGCAGCCAGCGCTTCCGCGGCTTCGAGCCCGGTGGCTACAACAACCTGCTCGATCTCGCGAGCTATCCGAAAACCGCCCCCGGCAGCAAACCTGTGGCGGGCGCCAGCAAGTGAAGATCGCCTCCTGGAACGTCAACTCGCTCAAGGTCCGCCTGCCTCACCTGCTCGACTGGCTGGCAACGGCCCAGCCGGATGCCCTCTGCCTGCAGGAACTCAAGCTCGAAGACCATAACTTCCCGCGTGCCGAGATCGAAGCGGCCGGTTATCACGTCGCCTTTTCCGGGCAGAAGACCTACAACGGCGTCGCCCTGCTCGCCCGCCAGCCCATCAACGATGTCGTCGTCGGCAACCCGCGCTTCCCGGATGAACAGAAGCGCCTGATCAGCGGCACTGTCGGCGATACCCGCATCATCGGCGCCTACATGCCGAACGGACAGGCCGTCGGCAGCGACAAGTACGACTACAAGCTGCGCTGGCTGGATGGCCTCGCCGTCTGGCTGGGCGAGGAAATGGCGAAGTACCCGAAGCTGGCCCTGTGCGGCGACTACAACATCGCCCCCGACGACCGCGACGTGCACGACCCGAAGGCCTGGGCCGACGGCATTCTGGTCTCCCCTCCGGAGCGCGCCGCCTTCCAGCGTTTCATCGACCTCGGACTGAGCGACAGCTTCCGGCTCTTCGCGCAGCCGGAAAAGACCTTCTCGTGGTGGGATTACCGCATGCTCGGCTTCCAGAAAAACCTTGGCCTGCGCATCGACCATGTCCTGCTCTCGAAACCGCTGGCTGAGCAATGCACGGCGGCCGGCGTCGACCGCGCCCCACGCAAGCTGGAGCGGCCGTCGGACCACGCCCCGGTCTGGGCCGAAGTGAACGGCTGAGATGAGCGCAGTACTCAACCGGGAAAAAGTACTGGATTTGTACCCGGCACTGGCTGGCTTGCCGGCTCAACGACTCGCTGAACTGCTTCCGGCGCAGGTCTTGATGCATCTTCCCGCCGGCACCCAGGTCTTTGCCGAAAACCAGCCCTGCCAGGGCTTCCCGCTCCTTCTCGACGGCAGCATCAAGGTCATCAAGCTGGCGGCCAGCGGGCGCGAACTCATGCTCTACCGGGTCGCCCCCGGCGGCTCATGCATCATTTCATCGAGCTGCCTGCTCGGCCACACCGACTACAACGCGCGCGGCATCGCCGAAACACCACTCACCCTGCTTGCCCTGCCGGTTCGGAGCTTCGCTGCGCTGATGGTCGAGCACACACCCTTCCGCGATTTCGTTTTCCACCTGTTTGCCGACCGTATCGGTGAGCTCATGCAGCTCGTCGAGGAAGTCGCCTTCGCCCGCCTTGACCAGCGTCTGGCCAAATTGATCCTG
>CAIYYE010000370.1 GCA_903930395.1 uncultured beta proteobacterium | reverse complement strand
TTTTCCGACGCTGACCGGGCGGCGGTCTATCAGGCCATTTTCAGCCGCCGCGACGTGCGCGGCCAGTTTCTGCCGACACCCGTCCCCGATGATCTGCTCAGCCGTGTGCTGATGGCGGCTCACCACGCGCCGTCGGTCGGCTTCATGCAGCCGTGGAACTTTCTGCTGGTCCGTTCGAACGAGGTCAAGCAGCGCGTCCATGACGTCTTCGCCGAGGCCAATGCCGAAGCGGCGCAGATGTTCCCGGATGCCAGGCGCGAGATTTACAGCCAGCTCAAGCTGCAGGGCATTCTTGAGGCACCGATCAACCTGTGCATCACCTGCGACCGCTCGCGCAGCGGCCCGGTCGTGCTTGGCCGCACCCACATGCCGACGATGGACCTCTACAGCAGCGTGTGCGCCGTACAGAACCTCTGGCTGGCGGCACGGGCCGAGGGGCTGGGTGTTGGCTGGGTGAGCATTTTTCACGAAAAGGCGCTGCAGGACGCCCTCGGCATCCCGTCGCACATCGTGCCCATTGCCTATCTGTGCATCGGCTATGTCAGCCATTTCAACGACCGTCCGGAGCTCGAAAAGGCCGGCTGGCTGCCGCGCCTGCCGATCAATGAACTGGTTTATTTCGAGCAATGGGGGGAGGCCGACTCGGACCGGAATTCGCCATTGTCCGCAGCCCTCGCCGAAATGCAGGCGGCCATTCAGAATCAGGGCGTTTTCCCGAAATGAGCCTGGGTATCGATGCCTTTGCCATGCCCCTGGCGGCGCTGTGCGCTGTCTTGCTGGATCGCATCCTGGGTGAAGTGACGCGCTTTCACCCGCTGGTCGGTTTCGGCAATCTGGCATCACGCATCGAAAAGCGGCTGAACCGAGGTTCGCTCACGCATGGCCTGTTCGCCTGGCTACTTGCCGTCGGGCCCTGGGTGGCCTTGGCTTTCTGGCTGCGGCCGCTCGCTCCCTTCGCCGTTGATGTTCTGCTCCTCTACTTGGCGCTGGGCGCCCAAAGCCTGTGCGAACACGCCGATGCCATCGCCAGGCCCCTGGCCGGCGGACGGCTGGAGGAAGCCAGGCAGCGGGTCGGCTGGATTGTTTCCCGTGACACATCGGCGCTTGATGCCTCCGGTGTCGCCAAGGCCGGCGTCGAATCGGTACTGGAAAACGGCAACGATGCCGTCTTCGCCACTCTGTTCTGGTTCGCCCTGCTCGGCGGCCCCGGCGCCCTGCTTTTCCGGCTGGCCAACACGCTCGATGCGATGTGGGGCTACCGCACCGAGCGTTTCAACCTGTTCGGCCGCTTTGCTGCCCGCCTTGATGACGCCCTGAACTGGATTCCCGCCCGCCTGACCGCCCTGACTTACGCCCTGTTCGGCCATACTCGCAACGCGCTGGCCTGCTGGCGGGCGCAGGCGCCAGGCTGGGACAGCCCGAACGCCGGGCCGGTCATGGCTGCCGGCGCCGGCAGTCTTGGCGTACGGCTCGGGGGCGCCGCGATTTATCATGGGCAGGAAGAAATCCGCCCACCGCTCGGTAGCGGTCCGCCGCCGGTGGCGGCCGATCTCGGGCGGGCGACGACCCTGATCCGGCGTAGCCTTTACCTGTGGCTGGCCGGCTTTTTCGTGATTGGACTTTTCCATGCTTGAACACGGCGGTGGCCTGCGCAAAGCCGCAGTTCGCCACAACATTCCGCTAGCTGACTGGCTGGACCTGTCTACCGGCATCAATCCGGATGGCTGGCCGGTGCCGACCCTCCCGCCCGAAGTCTGGCAACGCCTGCCGGAGGAAAACGACGGCCTGGAAGCCGCCGCTGCCGCCTATTACGGCAATGCCAATCTGCTGCCGGTGGCCGGGTCGCAAGCCGCCATCCACTGGCTGCCCGCCCTCTTGCCACGTGCCGTCGTCGCCTGCATTTCGCCGATCTACAGCGAACACCCGCAAGCCTGGCAGCGCGCCGGGCACAAGATGCGGTTTTTGCAGAATGCCATGCTGCCGCGCGCGCTGGCGACGGCGACGCCGTACGTCTTGCTGTGCAACCCGAACAACCCGACGGCCGAGCGCCACCCCCATGATGTCGCGCTCGATGCAGCCCGGCAGCTGAAAAAACGTGGCGGCTGGCTGATCGTCGACGAGGCCTTCATGGACCCGACGCCGGAAGAAAGCCTGACGCCGCTGGCCGGCACCGATGAAGCGCCCAACCTGATCGTGCTGCGTTCGCTCGGCAAGTTCTTCGGACTGGCCGGCGCCCGTGTCGGCTTCATATTTGCTGCGCCGGATATTCTGACCCGCATGCAGGAGGCGATGGGACCGTGGACGGTGAGCGGACCGGCACGCGCCGTCGCCCGTCTGGCCTTGCTCGATACGGACTGGCAGTGCGCCGCCCGACCCCGCCTGCAGGCTGCCGGCGTACGCCTGCACCAACTGCTGGCCCCGCTGGGCGAGGTCAAATCCACCGCCCTCTTTGCCACGCTGAGCAGCGCCCGCTCGGCCGAATTGCACGAAGCCCTGGCCGGCCAGGGCATCCTGACCCGCCACTTCGACCAGCAGCCCCTGCTGCGCTTCGGGCTACCGGCTGGTGAAGCCGACTGGCAGCGCCTGACGAAAGCCCTGGCCGCATGGAATAACGCATGAAAACGCCCATTTTTCCCCGACTTCAGGCCGGACCGGCCGGCATCGCCCTCCTCACCGCACTCCTTTTGTCGACGGCCGCACACGCCGACCTGCGCTTCAAGGACGACACCGGCCATGAAGTCCGCCTCAAGGCGCCAGCCAGACGCATCATCACCCTCGCTCCGCATGCCGCGGAAAGCCTCTACGCGGCAGGAGCCGGCGACAAGCTGGTCGGCACCGTCGAATACAGCGACTATCCGCCGGAAGCGAAGAAGGTGCCGCGCGTTGGCGGCTATTCGCGGGTCGATCTCGAAGCCGTGGCCGCCCTTAAACCCGACCTCGTCCTGGCCTGGGAAAGCGGCAACAACATGACGCAGGTCGACAAGCTCAAGGCACTCGGCCTGACCGTCTATGTCTCGCAACCGAACACCATCGAAAACATCGCTGACCAGCTCGAACGCCTGGGCCAGCTAGCCGGCACCGAGGCCGTAGCCAATGCCGCGGCCGAGCGTTTCCGCAAGCGCCTCGAAAACTTGCGGACAATCAATGCCAGCAAGCCGAAAGTCCGCGTCTTCTACCAGATCTGGAAAACACCGCTGATGACCATCGGTGGTCCGCAGATCATCAGCGACGCCATCAGGATTTGCGGCGGCGAAAACGTCTTCGGCCATCTCAAGCAAATGGCCCCCAACGTCAGCATCGAAGCCGTCCTCGAAGCCGACCCGGAAGCCATCGTCGCCACCGGGATGGGCGATGCCCAACCGGAATGGCTGCACGACTGGGACCCGTGGACGCGCATGACTGCCGTCAAGCGCAGCAACCTCTTCCACATCACCCCCGACATCATGCAGCGTCATACGCCGCGCATCCTCGACGGCACCGAGAAGCTTTGCGCCCACCTCGATACCGCGCGTAGTCACCGGCCGGCCCGATAACCCAGCCGACGCCTTTGTCCCGCATTTTTGATCTGTCAGAAAGCCGCCGGCCGCACATTCCCTATAATCGCCAGTCAACTTTGAGGATTCCCATCATGAAGATCGTCGCTGCGCTGCTTGCCCTGAGTCTGCCTGCCCTCGCCAACACCGGCCTGGCCGCCACCGACGAAGGCATGGCTGCCGTCGAAGTCCTCGGCCGTCTCAACGGGATTGCCCTGGCCTGTCAGCAACCGGCGCTGGTCAGCCGCGCCCGCAATGCCGTCGTCACCACCGCCCCGAAGACCCGCAGTTACGGCGAAGCATTCGAAAAAGCGACCAATGCGGCGTATATCGAACAGGGCAAAGGCGCCACCTGCCCCGATGCGGCATCGCTCGCCAGCAACATGGCGGCCGCCGAAAAGCACCTGCAAGAGAGTTTCGCCAAACTCAAATGATCCGCCTGATCGCCGTTCTCTTTATGCTGCTCGGTGCCGGCCCGGCATTGGCCCAGGCCGCCCACAGCCTCGAAATGCTCAATGATGCCAACCCCGGCATCGTCCCGCGCTACCTGCTCCAAGACCCGAACGGGCGCTCCATCACAAGCGAGGATTTTCGCGGCCGCTTCCAGCTGATCTCTTTTGGCTACACCTACTGCCCCGACGTCTGCCCGACCACCCTGGTCGAAATGGCCGACATTCTCAAGCAACTTGGCGACAACGCCGATCGCCTCCAGCCCATCTTCATTTCGGTCGACCCGGAACGCGACACCGGCAAGGTCCTGAAAACCTATACCGAGTTCTTCGACCCCCGCATCCTCGGCCTGACCGCCTCGCCCGCGCTGGTCCGCCGCGCGGCCGATAATTTCAGGATCCGCTTTGCCAAAGTGCGCGAACCCGGGGCGCCAGCGGATCGTTACTCTGTCGACCACTCGGCCGGCATGATCCTGCTCGGTCCGGACGGTGCATTCATCAAGAAATTTCCCTTCGCCATGCCAGTCACGGAAATTTCGGCGCAAATCAGAAAATTCATCATGAATCCGTGAATTGCGGAACACCACAATTGCCTTGGCATACGGGCATAAGGCAATATGCGGACATAATGTTGCGCCGCGTAACACTTTCTCTGATTTTGCTGCTTTCCCTTGTCTTCCCGGTCTGGGCGGGCAGCTTGGCGCTCGTCCTGAGCGATCAGGGGGGAAGCTATGCCGAATATGCGGCCACACTGGAAGAAGCACTGGCCGGCACCACCTGGAACATCGTCGCCAAGCTTCAGGCGGACAAGCTGCCGCCGACAGCGGCGCCGGCCGACCTGATCGTGACGGTCGGCAGCGAAGCCTTGCGCAAGGTGATCGGACAGCCCGACAACCCGCCGATCATTGCGACCCTGCTACCCAGGCAAAGTTACGAAAAAATCCTCGCCGAGCATCGCCGGCCCGGCCGCATCACGGCCATCTACCTGGACCAGCCACCAGCCCGCCAGGCGGCATTTGTCAATCATCTGCTGCCCGGCCAAAAGCGGGTAGGCATGCTTTTCAGCAACGAAACGAGACCCTCCGCCGCTCAGTACCGCCAGGCTTTCGCCGGCGCCGGACTGGTCATGGACAGCGAAGACAGCGATACCGAGGCCACCCTGCTGCCGGCACTGAATGCCTTGCTCAGCCGGGTCAGCGTCCTGGTCGCTGTTCCCGACAGTTCGATTTACCATCGAAACAATATCAAGCCGATCCTGATTACCAGCTTCCGTTACCAGCGACCGGTCATCGGCTACTCGCCCGCTTTCGTCAATGCCGGCGCGCTCGCGGCGCTGTACACCAGCCCGGCCCAGATCGCCCGCCAGACGACTGATCTGATCATCGCTCACGGCACCAACCTGCCCGCGCCGAGCGGTCCCAGCCG
>CAIYYE010000369.1 GCA_903930395.1 uncultured beta proteobacterium | reverse complement strand
TAACCAACGATGGTGACCTTCTTGCCCTTGATGAGGGAGAGATCGGCGTCCTTGTCGTAATAAACTTTCATGAAATCCTCTTTATGTACAGATAGTTAGACTTTAAGAATACGATCACCGCGACCGATGCCACAGACACCGGTACGGACGGTTTCGAGAATCAGGCCGGCATCGAGCGCGGCGATGAAGGAGTCGAGTTTGGAGCTTGCGCCGGTCAACTCGATGACATAGGTCGATTCCGTAACGTCGATGATACGACCCCGGAAAATATCGGCCATCCGCTTCATCTCCTCACGGTCCTTGCCGGTGGCGCGAACCTTGATCAGCATCAGTTCGCGCTCGACATGAGCAGCTTCGGAGAGATCGACCACCTTGACCACGTCGACCAGCTTGTTGAGCTGTTTCGTGATCTGTTCAAGCACCTCGTCGGAGCCGGAAGTCAGGATGGTCATCCGGGACAGCGAGGGATCTTCCGTCGGTGCCACGGTCAGCGATTCAATGTTGTAGCCACGGGCGGAGAACAGCCCGGCCACGCGGGAAAGGGCGCCCGATTCGTTTTCGATCAGGATGGAAATGATGTGTCGCAGCATAGTTTTTCCTCTCCCCGCTTACAGATCTTCAGCGAGGATCATTTCAGTCAGGCCCTTACCGGCCGCCACCATCGGGAAGACGTTGGCACCCGGATCGATGATGAAGTCCATGAAGACCAGATCATTCTTGTGCTCGGTAAAGGCCTTGCGCAATGCCGGCTCGACGTCTTCCGGCTTTTCGATCTTCATGCCGACGTGACCATAGGCTTCAGCCAGCTTGACGAAATCGGGCAGCGAGGTGACGTAGGACTGCGAGTAGCGCTTGGAATAGAACATTTCCTGCCACTGGCGGACCATGCCGAGCATGCCGTTGTTGAGGTTGATGATCTTGATCGGGAAGCCGTACTGCTTGCAGGTCGACAGTTCCTGGATACACATCTGGATCGAGCCTTCGCCGGTGACGCAGGCGACCTGCGCATCCGGGTTAGCCATCAGGACGCCCATGCCGTAGGGCAAGCCGACACCCATGGTGCCCAGACCGCCAGAGTTGATCCAGCGGCGCGGCTTGTCGAACTTGTAGTACTGCGCGGCAAACATCTGGTGCTGGCCGACGTCGGAAGTCACGAAGGCATTGCCGCCGGTGACTTCATAGAGCTTTTCCATGACGAACTGCGGCATGATGTGCTCGGATTGCTTGTAGCGCAGCGATTCGCGCCCACGCCATTCGTCGATCTGCTTCCACCAGTTGCCAAGCTCGGGATCGGTCTTGAAGCCGCCGTCCATCAGTTTCATGATTTCTTCAAGCACGTCCGGCACGTTGCCGACGATGGGCACATCGACCTTGACGCGCTTGGAAATCGACGACGGGTCGATATCGATATGGATGACGCGACGCTTCTCTTCGCTGAAGTGCTCGGGATTGCCGATGACACGATCATCAAAGCGGGCGCCGATGGCCAGGATCACATCGGCGTAGTGCATCGCGTTGTTGGCCTCGAAGGTGCCATGCATGCCTAGCATGCCGACGAACTGCTTGTCGGTCGCCGGATAGCCGCCCAGACCCATCAGGGTATTTGTCACCGGGAAATTCAGCTTGTGCGCCAGACGGGTCAGTTGCTCGGCCGCATCGGAGAGGATGACACCGCCACCCGTGTAGATGATCGGGCGCTTGGCTTCCTGCAGGATCTGCACGGCCTTCTTGATCTGCCCAAGATGCCCCTTGACCACCGGGTTATAGGAGCGCATCTGGATGGTTTTCGGATAATCGAACTCGCACATCTGGGCCGTGATGTCCTTGGGGATATCAACAACCACCGGGCCGGGACGACCGGTCGAGGCAATGTGGAAGGCCTTCTTGATGGTGATGGCCAGATCCTTGACGTCCTTGACCAGGAAGTTGTGCTTGACGCATGGACGGGTGATACCGACCGTGTCGCACTCCTGGAAAGCATCCTGACCGATGTAGAAAGACGGCACCTGGCCGGTCAGCACGACCATCGGGATCGAGTCCATGTAGGCCGTGGCAATACCGGTCACCGTGTTGGTCACACCGGGGCCGGATGTCACGAGGGCGACACCGACGCGCTGCGAGGAGCGCGAATAGGCATCAGCCGCGTGAACAGCTGCCTGTTCGTGGCGAACAAGAATGTGTTTGACCTGATCCTGCTTGAAGAGCGCGTCGTAAATGTGCAAAACGGAACCACCGGGGTATCCGAAAACACAATCGACCTTTTCTTCTTGCAGGCACCTGATTACAATTTCTGCACCGCTGATCATCATTCTTGAGCCCAAAAAAGCTATTGCTTAAAAGGGCGTAACCTTAATCGACCGACCATTTTCGGTCAAGGTTTCCCGGCATATCCCTATAATGCTCAAGAACTTTCGGAAGAGACGACCCTGTCATCACCCCAACAACTCGCCAGCTTTCTTGAATCCATCGAGCGCCGCGCCTTCAAACAGGCGATGTTTGCCGTGCACGACGAAGACGCTGCGCTGGACATCGTCCAGGATGCGATGCTCAAGCTGGCCGAAAAATATGGGGACCGGCCCGATGAAGAGTATCCGATGCTCTTCCAGCGCATCCTGCAGAACACCATCCGCGACTACTACCGGCGGAGCAAGGTCCGCTCGATGTGGACCACCCTGCTTTCAGCCTTCACACCGGACGACGACGAGGACTACGATCCACTGGAAACCCTCGCTGCCGATGAAAACGATGCCGGGCCGAAAACACCGGAAAGCATGCTGCAACAAGCCCAGACGCTGAATCTGATCGAAGACGAAATAAAAAAGCTGCCGGCACGTCAACGGGAAGCCTTCCTCATGCGTTATTGGGAAGACATGGACGTCGCTGAAACCGCAGCGGCGATGGGCTGCTCAGAAGGCAGCGTCAAAACCCATTGCTCGCGCGCCACTCATGCGCTGGCAGCCGCCCTGTCGGCAAGAGGCATAAAACTATGAACGAAGAACGTTACGCATATCGGATTCGGCAAGCACTGAATCATGGACTGAAGGATATCCAGCCCGCAGCATCGCGGCGACTGGAGGCTGCCCGCCACCTGGCGCTGGCACGACAAAAGCAGGCTGCACCGGAAATGGTGCTGGCCGGTGCGGGCACGTCATCTTTCCGGATGAGCGCCTATACTCCCTACCTCAAGCAGTTTCTTGCCGTGGCCGCACTGCTGCTCGGCATGTGGATTTCCTTTTACTGGCATAGCGTCCAGTACGTGACCGAACTGCAAGATGTCGATAGCGCCCTGCTCACTGACGACCTTCCGCCCGATGCTTTCCTGGATAACGACTTCTTCGAATGGTTAAAAGACGACTCCTCGGAGGAATAATCCTCTGTTGTGCCCTGACCGCTGCGATTGCCATCGAACCTCCGACGACGGCAATCATTGGCACGCCTCCGCAACCGGGCTGGAGTCAGTTGAATCCCCAGCAAAAAAACATTCTTGCCCCACTCGCCGGCGACTGGGACAAGATGGAGAATATTCGTCGAAAAAAATGGCTGGGTATCGTTGAACGCTACCCGAACATGAAGCCGGATGAGCAGAAGCGCATGCAGGACCGCATGCACGAATGGGCCAATCTGACGCCGGAACAACGTGCCAAGGTCAGAAATTCGTACAAGGATTTCAATCAGTTACCGCCCGAGCAAAAGCAGGTCGTCAAGCAAAAATGGGACGCCTACACGAATCTGCCGCCCGAGCAGCAGCAGCGACTGCGCGAAGGTGGCAAATCATCCAAATTGCTGACGCCGCCGGCTGAGCCGGCAAGCCCGGCCGAAACCGCGACGATAGCAGAAGGCTCGGCCAGCCCGACGCCTGCCCCTGCCGATATAAGCAAGCACTGATGCCGACCACACTCCCTGGCATCAGGCGTCGCCTGGTCTGCCTGCTGTATGAAAGTCTGGTCGTTTTTTCCATCCTGCTGATCGGCTTTCTGTTGCCGCAAATTGTCCTCTCGGGATTCCATCTCGAGCTATCGCCGCGAATGCTCTGGCTGCACGTTTTGCTGCTGTTGCTGGCCTACTTTGTCTGGTGCTGGCTGAATGGCGGCCAAACGCTGCCGATGAAGACATGGAAACTTCGCATCATGTCGGCAGAGGGCACGGCGCTGCGACCCCTGCAAGCCGTACTGCGCTACCTCTGCGCATGGCCGAGCATCCTGTTGTTCGGGGTTGGCATTTTCTGGGCGCTGTTCGACAAGGATGGTCAATTCCTGCATGACCGAGTTGCCGGAACCCGGATTGTCAGCATCAGCGATTAGCGACGCTCGACCCACCACAGCATACCCATCGCAGTCACCAGGAACAGCGCCGCAGGCGCCGTCGCACTGGCGAATGGTGGCCAGGAGTTGATCACGCCAAGATTCGAGAAGAGACCGTTCAGCGCATAGAAGAGTATGCCCAGCATGACCCCGGCAAATATCTTCAGACTGACACCGCCAACCCGGTCATGCGAGTAGCCGAAGGGCAGTGCCAGGGCGACCATGACGAGCGCAGTCAGCGGATAGACCAGCTTTTTCCAGAGGGCAATCTGATAACGCTCGGCCTTCTGCTTGTTTTCAACGAGATGCCGGTTGTAGTTGTACAGGCCATAAAGCGACATCCGTTCCGGCGCCACGGTCAAAATGGACAGGAGATCGGGATTGACCGCAGAATGCCACTCGACCTCCTCGCTGGATTCGACACGCGAGCTGTCTGCCTCGAGGATGGTTTTGACCACCTTTTTCAACAGCCAGTGGTCAGGCAACTGGAAGCTTGCCTCCTCGGCATCGGTCACCGACTCCAGCGTATTTTCTGCCGTAAACCGGTAGATGCGCACGCCCTCAAGCGTGGCATCGGGTTTTGCCTTGCGAATATTGATGAAACTGCGCCCATCCTTGATCCACAAGCCGCTTTCCAGGCCACCGCGAGCCACCACCTTGCTCAATGCCCTGGCCTTGATGTCCTGGGCAAGCCGCTCACTGAAGGGCACCAGCACCTCGCCAAAAACAAAGGTCAGCAGGGCGAGCAAGACTGCGGCGCGAAACAAGGTGATCAGCAGGTCCGAGGTGGCCAGGCCGGAGGCCCGCAACACAGTCAATTCGGAATGCCGGGCCAGCGTGGACAAGGCGTACAGGGTACCAATCAGCGCAGCAATCGGAATCAGTTCATAGACGAGTCCGGGCAAGCCGAGGGCGACGAACAATGCGGCACGGCCTGCCGTATAGTCGGCCCGCCCGACGTTGCGCAGTTCGTCTACAAAATTGAAAAAGCTGAACAGAACCAGAAAAGCGAGCAGGACAAGGAATACGGCGGCGAGGACTTCCCGAATGAGGTAGCGCTGATGGGTATTGAGCTTAAACACCGGACCTCCCCTGCCATGGCATACGCACGGCGATGCGGCGATAGAAGAGCAGCACAAGCGGCACCAGCATGATGGCATGAATGACCCAGACGCCGATCCAGAACGACAGCTTTCCCTGAGCAACCCAAGCCTGGGCGACCCATAGCAGATTGCTGTAGATGGCATAGATCAGCACGGCAATCAGCATATTGGCCGAACGCCCGGCGCGCGGATTGACATAGGAGAGCGGAATGGCCAGCAACGCGAGAATGAGCGCCGAGACGGGTATGCCTATACGCCAGAGCAGCTCGCCGCGCGCCCTGTCGCTATGCTCACTGAGCAATTCGGTCATGGATAGGCGATTGGGCAAAGGCTCCGTGGGCTTGGCCTCACCATCCTCGGTCCGCACCTTGTAGCGGGCGAACTCCATGACGCGGAACTCGGGCGATCCGGGTTCGACTTCGTAACGGCGCCCTTTTTCCAGAACGACGAAGCGGTCGCCGTTTTCTGCAAATTCCTGGTAACCCTGATCGGATACCACGACACCCAGTTTTCCGTCCTGAAAGCTGGCGACAAAGATATTGCCGAGCAGTGTTTCACCCTCAGCCAGTGCCTCGACAAAGAAGACCCGCTTCCCTGCCTTGGATTCCTGAAAGACGCCAGGCGACACCTGCGACACATCACTACGCGCCGACAACAGCTGCCGATATTGCGCCGTATTCAAATTGGCCCAAGGTG
>CAIYYE010000368.1 GCA_903930395.1 uncultured beta proteobacterium | reverse complement strand
GACCGCGCCATCGAAATTACCCGTGCCTTCGAAGAAGCCGGTTTCGACAAGTTCGACCGGGTCCGTGCGCCGCGTGTGACTTACGCCGGCATGCTGCAGTACGACGGTGACCTCAAGTTGCCGGCACGCTGTCTCGTTGCCCCGCCGGCGATCAAGGACACCACCGGCGAATGGTTCGCCAAATCGGGAATCGCCCAGTTTGCCTGCTCGGAAACGCAGAAATTCGGCCACGTCACCTATTTCTGGAACGGTAACCGCTCCGGCAAGTTCGAGGGTGAAACCTGGCAGGAGGTGCCGAGCGACGTCGTGCCCTTCGAGCAGCGCCCGTGGATGAAGGCTGCCGAAATCGCCGATGCGATGATCGCCGCGATTCAGTCAGGCCTGTACAAGACCCTGCGCTGCAATTTCGCCAATGGCGACATGGTCGGCCATACCGGCAATTTCTTTGCCGCGACGCTGGCCGTCGAAGCCGTTGATCTATCGCTGGGTCGCGTCCTGCAGGCCGTGGATGCGGCAGGCGGCGTGGCGCTGATCACGGCCGACCATGGCAATGCCGACGAAATGTTCGAACTGGACAAGAAGACGAAGCAGCCGGCGCTCAACAAGGATGGCTCGTTCAAGGCGAAGACGGCGCATACCCTGAACCCGGTGCCCTTGATTCTTTACGACACGGTGAGTGGCGGAAGATTGGGCCTCAAGCAGACCGAGACGGCAGGTTTGTCGAATATCGCCGCAACTGTCGCCAATTTGCTCGGGCTGGAAAAACACTCGGCCTGGGACGACAGCCTGCTGATCGTCAAATAGCGTTTTGTCGGCAACAAAAAGGGCGTCCTGCCTTGCGGCAGACGCCCTTTTTCTGTGTGCGCAGCGGCGCGGCTAGGGTTTTGACTTGCCCTGGGCCTTTTCGATTTCGGCGAGCAGGCGCAAGGCGCGCTCCCGGTTTTTTTCCTTGGCGGCGGCACGTTCGGCCACATTGGCAGCTTCGTCACGCGACGCCTTGACCAGCGCTTCATGCGGGGTCAGGCCACCCAGGGCGGCGTTGAGCATGCGCTCGACTTTCTCGTCGAGGTCTTTGTCCGGCATCGAAATCTCCCTTCAGATCGGCTGCGGCATCGGCGCTTGCGTCGCCAATGCCCTTCTTTACTTGACGCCTGGTTTACGGCCGGGCGCCGGGCGTGGAATATACCCTGAAATCCGGCATTGGAATCCCTCAATTGCCTTGCCTTTGACATAGCTGGTCACGCTGCACCGGGAAATGTCGCCGCGGGCCGATAGCTCGGTCAGGGACGTGCGAACATCAGCCAGCGGCATGTTGATGGCTGCGGCAATATCGAAATCGAGCAGCTGGCCATGCTTCTTCAGGTGTTCGAGAACTTTTGTGGCGTGCATCAGGGTTCCTTTCCAGGGCTGGGGCGGGCTCCGCATCCACAGCAAGCTGCGGCATGACAAAAAAAGAAGCCCGCGCTAGGCGGGCTTAAATCCATTTCTTGGAGGAGATGGAGGAGACAAAGTTCATTATGCTCCCATCTATTGTGCACCGCAACAAGTTTTATGTATCGAATTGTGTCGACGCTGTTTCAGTGATCTGAATTACGCCGTATTGGTCTGCTGCAAGGCCATCTTGGCAATTAAACGTTAACGAAAAAGGCCCCGCGAAACTCGCGGGGCCTTTCAATTCGGGAGGCCCGAAAGCTTACTTGGACTTCTTGGTAACAGCAGCCATGTTGGCTTGGGCAGCGTCAGCAAATTGCTTGGCAACGCTGTTCATGTTGCCGAAAGCCGAGTTGGCAGCAGCAATGGCGCTCTGGATGGCGGCAACAGCGCCTTCCGAACCGGCCGGGGCCGACTTGGTGGCCATGTCGACCAGACCGGCAACAGACTTCTGGAAGTCGCCGAATTGGGCTTCGACCATCTTGGCCAGATCCTGCTGGGTCTGGGCGGAGATTTCATAGACCGAACGCGAGTAGGCAACAGCCTTCTCGACAGCCGGCTGGGCCAGGGCGGTCTGGGCGGCGAGAGCAGCCTTCGGATCCTTGGCATCCATGACCGACTTGACGCCGGAGACGGTGTCTTCCAGAGCGGCGCGGGCGGTGTTCAGGTTCAGGGCAGCGATGCGCTCGGCAGAAGCCAGGGCGGTGTTGGCAACAGACAGCAGGGAATCAACGGTTGCTTTGTTGGCGGCGGTGAATTGTTCGGTATTGATGGACATGTGTGTCTCCAGAAAAGGTTGTCAGTGTGTTCGGAAACAAGTATAGCGCACTATTTGCAAAAATTGTGCACTGCAACAATTTTTAGTTGGTCGTTGTTTTTGCGGCTGCGTCATCCGCTGGATCGAGCTGGCGTTTGAGTTCTTCGAGCAGTCCGCTGGCGGCGTCTTCTATCATCTCGAGCACGAGGTCGAAGCGGGCGCCGAGGGTGAGGTAGGGGTCCGGTACCTCGTCTTCCGTGGAGTGCGTGGCGTAGTCCATGAGCAGCCTGATGCGCATGAGCTGATCTTCCGTCGCCATGCGGCGCAGGTTGTACAGGTTGGTCCGGTCCATGGCCAGGATCAGGTCGAAGTCTTCGAGGTCCTGCCAGCCGATCCGCCGCGCCCGGATGCTGGACAGGTCGTAGCCCTTGGCCCAGGCAGCGCGCTGGCTGTTGGGGTCGCAGGCATCACCGGCCCGATAGCCGTGGGTGCCGGCCGATGAGACCTCTATCCTGTCAGCCAGACCTTTCCTGGCGATCAAATGACGCAGCACGGCCTCGGCGGTCGGCGAGCGACAGACATTGCTCATGCAGACACAAAGGATGCGGAAAGGGGTTGCCATGGGCCAGCCCATCCGGCTTATTTGGCGTTTCTTTCGCGCACGATGGGCGGCACGAACTTGACGGAAAATCGCCAGCCCTCCGGCGTGGCCTTGAGGATCAGCGACTTGGATTTGGCGCCGTCGTCGAAGGCGGGGTCCGGCCCGAGCAGTTCGATGGCGCCGATGCCCTTGATGACGCAGGCGCCAGGCAAGGTGACGAAGGCCGATTCGGCGGCGACGAGGACGAATTGCCCTTCAAGTGATTCCGAGCAGGACAAGCCTTTGGGTACGGCGGATGGATTCTGCTTCCAGGCCAGGCGCAGGGCATCCAGGGCAGCGCCGAGTTCGTCGGTGATTTTTGCGGCGAGGGTGACTTCGCGCGATTTTGCATGGCTCATCCGGATTCTCCTGAGTTCGAGGGGCCGAGAAAAGCCACGACGGCCTGTGAGTAGGATAGTCGTTGGCGTGGCAAAAGCTCCAGAAATAGTTGTGCATTTGCTGACGTATTTTGCATAACTCAGTTGAATGCTTCCGTTTTTTCGAAGGATGGCTGCTGATGATCGGGGTGGCTTGAATGTCTGAGGCTGCCTAGAATGAACGCCTCATCAATCGACTGGTTATTTTCGATGCCCGAATTCCTGCTCTCCCCCGATATCTGGATCGCCTTTTTCACGCTGACGGCGCTGGAACTGGTGCTTGGCATCGACAACATCATTTTCATTTCCATCCTCGTCGACAAGTTGCCGCGTGCCCAGCAGGAACTGGCCCGGCGCATCGGCCTGTTCCTCGCCATGTTCATGCGCATCGCGCTGCTGCTCGTGCTGTCCTGGATAGTCGGGCTGACCGAGCCGGTGCTGAGCCCGTTCGGCCATCCGGTTTCCGGGCGCGACATGATCCTGATCGGTGGTGGCCTCTTCCTCATCTGGAAGAGTACGGGCGAAGTGCACCAGTTGCTCGAAGGGGAGGAGGGCAGCGAGTCGCACAAGGTGGCGTCGAGTTTCGCCGGCGTCATTGCCCAGATCATGGTCATCGACCTCGTCTTTTCGCTCGACTCGATCATCACTGCCGTCGGCATGGTCAGCGAGGTCGGCGTCATGATCGCAGCCGTCGTCGCCTCGGTCGGCTTGATGATGCTCTTCGCCAGCAGCATCGGTCGTTTTGTCTCCGATCACCCGACGATCAAGATGCTCGCCCTGTCCTTCCTCGTTGTCGTCGGAGTCGTGCTGATTGCCGACGGCTTCGGCCACCATGTACCGAAGGGCTATATCTACTTCGCGATGGCTTTCTCGGTGGGTGTCGAAATGCTCAACATCAGGATGCGGAAGAAGGTGAGCAAGCCGGTCGACCTGCGCGAGCCCTATGCGCGCGAGTTTGGTAGCGACTGAGCGGCAGCGCTTGGGCCGTTAAACCGGCGACAGCACGGCGGCGACGCGGCCTGGCTCGATGCGGATCGAACGGAGCAGCCAGCGCGCCGCTTTTTCCTGCGCCGAGCCGTCTTCACGCAGGATATAAACCGGCTTGCTCCGGAAGTAATTGGTCATGAGCTGGGTGATGGCCTGGCGGGCCATGGGTTCGGACTCG
>CAIYYE010000367.1 GCA_903930395.1 uncultured beta proteobacterium | reverse complement strand
TCTACGCCGATCAGCGGCAATTGCAGGTGCACCTGCTTGGTATCGGTGCGGAACTCGACGGCGCGCTCGTAGCGCTTGCCGGTGTAGAAAACCGTATTGACGCCGTAGCAACCGGCGGCACGCATGATGGAACCGACGTTCTCCGGGCCTTTCGGATTGTAGAGGCCGATACAGGAATAGCCGGTGTAGCTCTGGACAGCCTGCTTTCTGGTGATGGTTTCCATGCGGCTCAATCCGGCTGGCGAAATTCGTCGTTTATCCAGGCCCTGGCACTGGCCGGGCTGAGCTTGAAATTCGGCCCGACGCGGACCCTGGCCAGCGACTCGCCAGCGGCATCTTCGGCCGACAGGGTAGCGTAGGGATCGTCTTCGTCGGGAACGATGTCGAGGCTGACCAGAACCTGCCCCTCCTCATGATCGACGGTCAGCGTCTTGTGAAGCATCGCGTGCAACTGATGTTCGTGCCGGCGCAGGACTTCCGAGGCGGTCTTGATCAGGGTCTGGAAGGCAAAAACGTCGAGCGGCTTCGGATTCTTCTTGTCGCGCCCCATGGTCCACGGGCCGACCAGCGCCGGCTCCGCTTCGCCATCCTTGATCATCTCGACGGCCCAGCCCTCGTCCTCTTCATTCTTGATGACGCGGGCGGTCCAGCCATTGTTGCGCCACAGGCGCGGCTCGTTGATGACATCGGATGCTTCCATCTCGACAGGCTCGTTTGTTTCAATTTCAGTCATGCCCGAATTGTACGTCCCGAGCGTACATCAACGCCCAACTACAGCGCGCGAGCCACCTGATTCGCTTCGATTTCAAGATGGCAGGGGGCGAGCAGGAGATGGGCCAGATGTTCGGTATCCTGCGATCCCATGCGCTCGGCAAAAGCCGTCAGCCTTGCATCATTCGCCTCAGCCAGCGCAGCAATCAGCAGTCGTGCCGCTTCGCGCGGATTCGGGCCGCCCGGCTGGTAGCCCGGCCAGTCCTTGTAATGCGCCAGTAGTTGGGCCTTGTGGTCGAGATAGAGCGGGGAAGTCAGCGTGTAGTCGAATTCGGCCTGTTTGGCAGCAATTTCGGCGTCGATTTCGGCATCGGACTGCTGATAGCGCGCCTTCTCGGCTTCGGTCCAGTGCGGCTTCTCACCGTGCTTTTCACGCAGGGTGGCAAAGGTGCTGTCGAGTGCGATCTGCGAATGAGTGGAGGCATCCCGAAAAACATGGACCATGTCCTTGCCGTGCCCCTCCTTGCCGACATAGCGCATACCCGCCGTGACGCGCCGGGGATTGAAGCGGAACTGGCGGGCGCAGGCGGCGCGCAGGAGGTCGAACAATTCATTGATTTTTGCCGGATTCACGGGATACCCCTCTAGTTGGCTGGCCAATAGGCTGCGCACAGCATACGCCCCGGATCGAGCCAATGGGCGTCGGCGAAAAAAAAGCGAAGACCGGATCGGCCTTCGCTTTTTTTGTCCGGCACTGACGCACCGGGAAAGGCGCTGCGCTTAGACGCGGGCTGCCTTCAGTGCGGCATTGAGCGTCGGGCTCGGACGCATGACGGCCTTGCACTTCTCGGCATCGGCCTTGTAGTAGCCGCCGATATCGACCGGCTTGCCCTGAACCGACTTCATTTCGGCAACGATTTGTGCCTCGTTGTCGGTCAGCGCCTTGGCCAGCTTGGCGAAGTGAGCGGCCAGTTCGGCATCTTCCTTCTGCGCTGCCAGTTCCTGCGCCCAGTACATGGCGAGGTAGAACTGCGAACCGCGATTGTCCAGCTCACCGGTCTTCGGCGACGGCGACTTGTTGTTGTCGAGCAGCTTGCCGGTTGCCGCGTCCAGGGTCTTGGCGAGCAGCACGGCGCGCTTGTTGCCGTCCTTGATGCCCTGCTCTTCGAGGGAGACAGCCAGGGCCAGGAACTCGCCAAGCGAATCCCAGCGCAGGTGGTTTTCCTGCGTCAGTTGCTGGACGTGCTTCGGGGCCGAGCCGCCGGCACCGGTTTCGTACATGCCGCCGCCGTTCATGAGCGGAACGATGGACAGCATCTTGGCCGAGGTGCCCAGTTCCATGATCGGGAAGAGGTCGGTCAGGTAGTCGCGCAGGATGTTGCCAGTCACCGAAATGGTGTCGAGGCCACGGGCGACGCGCTCCAGGG
>CAIYYE010000366.1 GCA_903930395.1 uncultured beta proteobacterium | reverse complement strand
AACAAGGGTGTCGTCGAATACATGATGGGCAAGGTGCGGGCTGAAAAGGATGAGTTCGAGTCCGGCCTGCAGCGCTATTACGCCGTGCGCAGTGTCTTTTCAACCCTGACCAACAACCTCTTCGGTCACCTCGGTCTCGACGTTCTCCGTCAGTTGACGCAGGAAACCCGCGACACGATGCTCGATGCGGCTTTTTCGAAAACCTTGTCGCATGCCATGGCAGCTTTCTTCGCCGGTTCGCGCGAGGCCTTGTCCAAGTCGAACGGCGAAATCGGCGAAATTCTGGCCATGATGGAGGCGGTATACAAGAAGTTCTCCATCGAGCACGGCCTCAAGCTGGGCTCGCCGACGCCCTTCTCGCTGCTTCGTTACGAGAAGGAACTGGATCGCCTGCAGGCCTGGTGTGACGATCACCTCAACACGATGGTCAGCCTGCTCACGCACGACAAGAAGAACATCACGCAGAAATTCTTCGAGGAGGTAGCGACCCAGGTACGGCGCGCCTTCGAGCATGCCAACCGCGATGCCGAAGTCTGGTTGCGCGCCATCATGGCGCCGATGGAAACGCAGGTGCGCGAACACCAGATCCAGCTCAAGCGCCGTCTGGAAAGCATCAAGCGCATCCACCAGGCAACCGATACGCTGGAAGACCGGATTGCCGAACTCGACGGTGTCGAGAAAAACCTGCTGCAGCAAATCGAGGCGCTCGAAGAAATTGTCGGGCGTGTCCAGGATATGCTGGTCCCGGTCGATGTCCGGGAATTGCAGGCAGCCTGAAGCGCCCGCCAGCCAACAAAAAACCCGCGAAATTCGCGGGTTTTTTGTTGGGGCGAAGAAAAACTCAGGCGCGCTTGTTGCCCGTCAGCTTTTCATACTTGACCCACAGCATGTCTTCGCTCTCGACATTGCCGGCATCCTTGGGGATACAGTCGACCGGGCAGACCTGCACGCACTGCGGTTCGTCGTAGTGGCCGACGCACTCGGTGCACTTGTTCGGGTCGATGACGTAAATTTCCTCGCCCTGGGAGATCGCCTCGTTAGGGCACTCCGGTTCGCACACGTCGCAATTGATGCACTCGTCGGTAATAATCAGAGACATAGCTGTTGTTCCTCTCTCGGTTAAGCTGTGGTTTTCGCCCGCAGGCGCTTTTCGACACAAGGTTGCACAAATTTGCTGACATCGCCGCCCAGACGCGCAATTTCACGCACCATGGTAGCGGAGATGAACATGTACTGCTCGCCCGGCGTCAGAAACACGGTTTCGACCTCCGGATAGACGCTGCGGTTCATTCCCGCCATCTGAAATTCGTATTCGAAGTCGGAAACGGCGCGCAGGCCGCGGACGACAACCTTGGCTTGCTTCTCGTGGACGAAGTCCATGAGCAGCGAATTGAAGCCGACAATTTCGACATTGTTGAGGTCGCCGAGAATTTCGGTGGCCATGGCGACACGTTCCGCCAGCGGGAAGCGGGGCTGCTTCGACGGGCTTTCGGCAATGGCCAGGATCAGCTTGTCGAAGAGCGTCGAGGCGCGCCGGACGAGGTCCTCGTGGCCCCGGGTGATCGGGTCGAAGGTGCCTGGGTAGATCGCCACACGATGATTGAGTTTGCTCAAGCTGCTTTCCCGCCTGTGTCTCGCCGCAACAAGTGATAGTGGACTTCGCCCGCCCGGCCATGACGCACGGTGCGCCAATCGCCAAGCGATTCGATTTTCTGTTCTGCTTCGACGTAAATCGCTGCATCTTCGTTCAGTACGCCGGGAAGGAGTGGCTCCAGGCGGGCAATCCAGCCTTTCTTGAAGGGCGGATCGAGGAAGATCAGGTCGAATTTTGCGTTCGTCGAGGCCAAATATTGTAGCGCATCCGCACGGATGATCGTCATTGCTGCGGGTTTTTGCAACATTTCGTGGTTTTCGCGCAACGCCGCCAGGACTTTGGGCGCTTGCTCGACAAGCACAACTCGCTCCGCCCCGCGTGAGGCAGCCTCGAAACCGAGGGCGCCGCTGCCGGCAAAGAGGTCGAGGCAATGCCAGCCATCGAGTTCCTGGCCGAGCCAGTTGAACAGGGTTTCGCGCACCCGGTCCGGCGTCGGGCGCAGTCCTTCGCTGTCGGGGAACTGGAGGACACGGCGGCGATAGTCGCCGCCGATGATGCGAACCGAATTCAATCCGCGGCCACCGTGACGGTGATGAGGTTTT
>CAIYYE010000365.1 GCA_903930395.1 uncultured beta proteobacterium | reverse complement strand
CTCAAGAACCTGCTGACCGGCGCCGCTTCCGAAGCCGTTTACAAGGCCGACGACAAGTTCGAGCAAGTCATTCTCGACAAGAAGGAAGTCACCTACTCCTACTTCGCCGACCCGATGTATGTCTTCATGGATGCCGACTACGAGCAGTTCGAAGTCGAAGCCGAAAACATGACCGATGCGCTGAAGTACCTGGAAGACGGACTGGCTTGCGAAGTCGTTTTCTACAACGGCAAGGCCATTTCGGTCGAACTGCCGAACAGCGTCGTCCGCGAAGTGATCTACACCGAACCCGCCGTCAAGGGCGACACCTCGGGCAAGGTCATGAAGCCGGCCAAGCTGGCTACCGGATTCGAGCTGCCGGTTCCGGCCTTCGTCAGCATTGGCGACAAGATCGAAATCGACACCCGCACCGACGAATACAAGAACCGCGTCAAGTAATCTGCGGTTTTTCAGGTGTTTGATTCGGGCAGCTTCGGCTGCCCGAATGCATTTCAGGCCATCAATTTGGCGATGGTCTGCTGCGCCGCCTGATAGGTGGCGTCAAGCTGCAGGACTTCCCAGGAGAGCGCCGGCTGCGTCGGCAGCAAGGCTTCAACGCGCTGTCCACGTCGTTCATCGACTGCGGGCTGCCAGTTTTCCAGAACCTCGCCAACGACATCCGGGGCATTGCACACCAGCAGCATGTCGCAACCGGCGGCATAGGCTGTCTCGACCCGATTCAGCATGCCGCCGACAACACCGGCGCCGGCCATCGACAAATCATCAGTGAAAACCACGCCGTCAAACTTGATGTCATTTCTCAAATAACTTATCCATTTATTTGAAAATACAGCAGTATTGCAATCCATACAGTTGTAAATCACATGCGCTGCCATGACCCCGTCGAGCGACAATTCACGGTAGGGGGCGATGTCTTCCCGCATCTCCGCGAAGGCACGATCATCGACCGGCAATTCGAGATGCGAGTCGGGAATCACGTAACCATGGCCGGGGAAATGCTTGCCGCAACTGCCCATGCCGGCCAACTTGAGGCCCTCGCCCAGGGCTGCCGCCAAGGCGATCACGGCATCTGGCTGGCGATGAAAGGCGCGGTCGCCGATGACCCGCGACGGGCCGTAGTCGAGATCAAGCACCGGGGTAAAGGAGTAATCGACACCACGGGCGCGCAATTCGGCGGCGAGGACATAGCCGACCTGGCGCGCGGCGGCGAGTGCCGCCTCTGGCTGCTCATCCCACAATTTGCCGAGCCTGGCCATCGCCGGCAGGCGGGTAAATCCCTCGCGGAAGCGTTGTACCCTGCCCCCTTCGTGATCGACTGCAATCAGCAGCCGGGGGCTGCGCAGGGCGTGGATAGCCGCTGTCAGCGCTGCCAACTGCGCCGGATCGGCGTAATTCCGGGAAAACAGGATGATCCCGCCAACCAAGGGATGGCACAGGCGCTGGCGGTCGAGTTCGGTCAGTTCGGTGCCCGCGATGTCGATCATCAGCGGGCCGAGCGGCAAGGACGTCATACGTGCTCCAGGATGACATAGGCGACGGCATAGTCGGCTTCGTCGCTAAGCGAAAGGTGGGCGGTGAGTTTTTTGCCGGCGAGCAGTTCTGCCAGCGGGCCGTCGAAAATCAGGAGCGGCTTGCCGAGCTCGTCATGGCCGACGGCAATGGCCGTCAGCGTGGCTGGCGGGCGCACTCCCGTGCCGAGCGCCTTGCTGAAGGCTTCCTTGGCGGCAAACCGTTTGGCGAGAAAACGCCCCTTGTCGGCGGCCCTGGCAAATTCGTCGATTTCCGAGGGGGCCAGCAGTTTATCCAGCGCCTTGTCGCCATGCCGCTCCCACATGCCGCGCAGGCGGGCAACGGCGACGATGTCGGTGCCGATGCCGTAAATCATTCCGGTGAATTCGCCGCTTCGCGCATCAGCACCTTCATTTCGCGAACGGCTTCGCGCAGGCCGACAAAAATGGCGCGGCTGACGATGGCGTGCCCGATGTGCAGCTCGCGGATGCCAGTCAGGCGGGCGATGGGCTGGACGTTGTAGTAATTCAGGGCATGCCCGGCGTTGAAGCGCATGCCAAGCTGGCGCGCGGCCTGCCCAGCCTGGCGGATTTTTGCCAGTTCTACCAGTACGGCGCCGGCTTCGGCATCGCGGCCCTGATCGTAAAAAGCATGAGCATAGGGGCCGGTGTGGATTTCACAGACGCGGGCGCCAATGCGGGCAGCCGCTTCGATTTGCGCCACATCGGCATCGATGAAGACGCTGGTCACGATGCCGGCGTCGGCCAATCGCGAGATCACGCCTTTGAGGCGGGCTTCCTGCGCCAGGATGTCGAGACCGCCTTCGGTCGTCACCTCATGCCGCCCTTCGGGCACCAGCATGGCCATTTCCGGCTTCAGGTCGCAGGCGATGCCGATCATTTCATCCGTTGCCCCCATTTCGAGGTTCAGCTTGATCTGGGTCATCTCGCGCAGGCGGCGGACGTCGGCATCCTGAATGTGCCGGCGGTCTTCGCGCAAATGCACTGTAATGCCGTCGGCCCCGCCGAGATGGGCTTCAACGGCCCCCCAGACGGGATCGGGTTCATAAGTCCGGCGCGCCTGGCGAATGGTCGCGACGTGGTCGATATTGACGCCAAGTTCGATCATAGTTCCTGCAACTCCTTGAATATCTTGCGTGTTTCAAGTTCCTTGCCGGCCAGGTAATAGGCCATCAAGGTGCGCATCAGGGCCTTGCTCTCGTGACGCGAACGCGGGTCGGAGAAATCCTCCACGTCGAGATCGAGCAAGGTCTTGCCGCTCACCACCTGGGCCGCCGCTTCGTCATGCTCGAGGCGGACCGGGCCTTGCTCCATGCGGTAAGTGTAAAACGCTTCGGCCTGTATCGGCTGGCCGGCACTGTCGTGCTTGAGCGTCAGGCCATAGCCGAGTTCCTGCAGCAGGGCTTTTTCAAAGCAGCGCAGGTCGGCCTCGCGAACTTTGCCGGCCGGGTCGGCGGCCAGTCGCGCCAGCATTTTGGCGTAATGGGCGAACAGT